>CAYQOI010000008.1:0-16293 GCA_964419085.1 uncultured Cytophagia bacterium
TGACCATGGTAAAGGGCATCATCAAAACCCTGGTCAAATCAACCGCCGCGCCCAAACAGATGTTGACGGAGATGAACACCATTTTCTATGAAAATGCCCCGCGGAACGTTTTCATCAGCGTGGCCTACGGATTGTTCGACTTTCAGAACAGGACGCTGACTTTTGCCCGGGCCGGTCACAATCCCATCATTATCCACAAAAGCACGCTGAAGCGACCGGAGATGCTCAATTCCAGAGGCATGGCCATCGGCCTGGAGAGAGGCGACCTGTTTTCCACCACTATCGAAGAGGTGTGCCTCCCACTGGAACGGGGCGACACCTTCGTCTTTTTTACCGACGGGGTTTCGGAGTCTGCGAATAGACGGGGGGAAGAATTCGGCGAGGAGAGGTTGCAGAGCATCATCTCCGAGCACCCCGATGCGTCGGCGCAAAGCTTGTTGGACGAGATTACCCGCGAGGTGTCACATTTCGCGCTGGGAAAACGCCAACATGACGACATCACGATGGTCGTGGTGCGGGTCAAGGCGTGAACCGTTTGCGCAAATCAGAAAACGTTTGCTCCACTGGCCTGACTTTGCCTTCCCTGAGGTTCTTGCTGCTTTTTGCAAGTATTTTCAGCAAAGTAAGGCTTGCTTGAATTTGCAGGTCAACGCCGGCGATGTTCCGCACACACGGTGAGGCTCTCACGGCCGGAGTTTCTTGATCTTGATGTCGCCGTTGGTGGTGAACAGTTCGATTGTGTCGCCCCCGCCGTTGATGTCGCCCTCGCTCCGGATAAACTTGTTGCCGCGAGAAAACCATTTGCCCTCTTTCTCGGTTTTCTCGGAGCTGGTCAACGGAAAATCGGAAAAAATGTTGTAGTGCTGCCAGCGATCGGTGTTCTCGATTTCCGCGTAAATGGTTGCAGGCAGTTTTTCCGGAATGTAGAGGGTGATCTCCCCACCAAAAGTCCGAAGCTCGATGCGGTGGTCCACCTTGAAGTCGGTGAGCGTGACCTCCACGGTGATGTCGCCGCCTGCCGTCTTGGCCTGCACCCCGCCTTTGACATCTTTCAGTTCGATGGAGCCGCCAGACGTGGAGACCCTGACCGTGCCGTCTACGGAACGGCCCTCGATATCGCCGCCGGATGTGGATGCCTTCAGCCGGCCTCCGATGTTCCGAAATTGGATGTCCCCGCCCGAAGTGTGTACCTCGGTGGGCCCTTTTGTGTCGTAGATCTCGATGTCTCCGCCGGAAGTGTTGGCCGTCACGTCTGCGCCCGCGTTGCGGATCTCGATGTCGCCACCGGAGGTCTGCAGGTCGACCATGCCGGTGGAGCCGTCCAGGGTGACGTCCCCGCCGGAGGTCTTGGCCAGAAGCTCGCCCCCGATGTCCTCGAGGGTCAAGTCCCCTCCCGAAGTCTTGACGCGCACGCGGTTGCTGGAGTGTTCCACGGTCACGTCCCCGCCTGAAGTCCGGGCGTCGATTTCGCCGCCGATGTTGCGCAAATCGATGTCTCCGCCGGAGGTCTCCAGGCGTACGTCTCCGTTCACTCCCGTGACCAGGAGATCACCGCCGCGGGTGCGCACGTCGACGCTGAAGCCGTCCGGTACGTTTATCTCGAACTCGCTCTTGATCCAATCCCGCCGGTACGTTTGTCCGCCAATTTCGATGATGTCCCCGTTCTGCCGGTAAGTTGAGCGAGATTTCTTGAGGAACGTTTCCGCTTCCTCCCGGGTGAACACATCCATTTTGGTAAACTCTTTTACCCGGACCTCGTTTTTAGTCCAGGCGTCGATTGTGACGTCCCCGCGGATGTCCTGGACCCGCAGCGTACCGCGCTTTCCGGTCTTGAAGGTCCTGGTGGTTTCCGCGACGTAGTACCTCCCTTGTTTCCGGATTTCCTGTGCTGCGCTGTTCCGCAGAAAACAGAACAGCATGGCAACGGCGCAGATGTAGTAGAATGTGGATTTCAATTTTGTCTCCTCCAAACTCGGTTTTATCTTCTTATGGGGTGTCGGCTTCCCGCTCGACGCCCTTTTTCTCCCGTCGCTCCAACGCCTTTGCCGCCTCGAGGCGAACAAAGGCGTTTTCATCATCCCGTGAGGCATCCTGTAGAATGGGTACGACATCGGTTTCGTCGAGATTTCCCAGCGCGCTCAATGCTTCCATGCGCAGGGCGGGATTCTCGTCTTTGAGCAGGACCCGAATGAATGCCCGTTTGATTTTGTCACTCATCGGCATGCCGCGCAGCACTCTGGCGGCGCGCAGCCGGACGCCCGGCACCGTGTCTCGTTCCACGGCATAGATGAGCGCGTCTTCCAACTCGGGGTCCGCGGACGCGCGGGCAGTGGACGACGCCTTGACCGCGGTCAAACGATAGCCGGGATTGTTTTCTGTGCGGATGGCATGGGCCAGCACCCGGCGGATCATCGGGTCTTCGGGTCTGCCTTGCAGGGCCACTTCGCTCAGGGTCCTGAAGCGCACCGTGACCTCGCGAGTCTTCGGATCGTACTGGATCAGGTCCACATCGGAGATGAACGGCCTCAGGGCTTCGGGGGAACGACTCAGCCCGGCCCCTTCCGATTCCAGCAACCGTCCCGGGCCTGTATTGGCCTGCTGTCCCACAAAGAGACCCAGCAGGAACAGGACCAGCGCAACCGCTATCTGAGCGGCCATCCTGGGGGCTTGCGCCAGGCGACCGAAGCGCGTCAGCAAAGTCCGCACCGTGGTGCGCTGTCTTTCCTGGCGCAGGCGCTCCCGCAATCGCCCCCGAGCCGCATTCAGCGCATCCGGCGACGGTTGGGCCAACTCCTGCCTTGCCAGCAGGCCGTGAAACGCCTTCATCTCCTGCAATGCCTGGCTGCACTGCTCGCAGTATTTGAGATGGACTTCCAGCTCTTCTTTTTCTTTGCCGGTCAGTTCACCGTAAAGATAAAGAGGAAGCAATCGTTCCAGATGTTTTTCTTTTTTCATGATTGTGATCCCTCGGGGTTCGAATAGGCCCGCAGGAGCGTCTGCATTTTCCGCGTCGCTCGAAACAGATAATTCTTGACCGCGCCCTCTGAGCAATTCATCATCTCAGCGATGTCCTTTAGTTTGTGGCCGTGGTAGTGCCGCAGCAAGAAAACCATCTTTTGCCGCGGGGAGAGTTGCTCGATGGCGGTCTCGATTTCCGCCGACAGTTCGCTGTTCAGCATGTTTTGCTCGGGATTTTTCCCGGATCCATCTATTTGCGCAGAAAAGGCATCGAAATCGCTTTTTCCATTTCGTTGGAGCGAGAACATCCGCCGGCGCTTTTGCCGGCGTTGAAAATTGAGGCAGTGATTCACCACCACGCGGTAGAGCCAGGTGGAAAACTCGCTGCGGAAGTGGAAGCGGGACAGATTCTTGAACACGCGCACAAACACCTCCTGATAAATGTCCTCTGCGTCCTGCATGTTCTTCACCATGCTGTACGCAAGCTGCAGCACCTGCTGGTCATATCTGCGGATCAACGTTTCAAACGCCAGGGCATTGCCCCGCTGCGCTTCCCTGATGAGCGCTCGTTCTTCATCATTCATAGAATTCCGGTCTCATAAATTAGACAAATATACACAGAAATGGTTTGCATTTGCAACGACTTTCAGGAGCCGGATCTCGGCCACAAAAAGGGCTTGCTTTTTGGGAACGAATTGCACAAATTAGGCGGATCGAAAGGAGAAGACGCGCTTGTTGAGTCCGAATTTCATCGCCATCGCAGGGAACATCGGTGTGGGCAAGACCACGCTGACCGGACTTTTGCACGAGCGTTTCGGCTGGAAAGCATTCTTTGAACCGGAGGTCAAGAACCCCTATATCGGGGATTTCTACAAAGACATGCGCCGTTGGGCGTTCCATTCGCAGATTTTTTTTCTCACCCAACGATTCAAAGACCATCTCCATATCCAGGAGAGCACCTCACCTTGCATCCAGGACCGGACCATCTACGAAGATGCGGAAATCTTCGCCGAGAATCTGTTTCAACGCGGGTTGATGCCGGAGCGCGATTACGCTTCCTACCGCAACTTGTACGATGCGATGGTCTCATCCCTGAAGAGGCCGGCTCTGGTGATCTATCTGAAAGCTTCTACCTGGACGCTGCTCAGTCGAATCCGCAAGCGGGGACGGGACTACGAGCGCGACATCGATAAGGAGTACCTGGCGCAATTGAACATCAGCTACGACCGCTGGATCAAGAGGATTTCGCAAAGCTGGAATGTGCTGGTGGTAGACACCGATAACTACAATTTAAATCGAGACGTCGAGTGGTTGGAGGGCATCCTGGAGGAAATTCGCGAACGAGTCAAATGAAAAGCATGAAGGAGCAGCATAGAAATCGGGCTTTTGTAAACGGCAAGAAACTCCGGCATTTGGTCAGAAAACATCAGATCCGCCTGGGTCGGGCGCTGGCGCAATTGGGCCTGCCGGAGTACACCATCCTCACCATCTTCGCCATCGTGATGGGCACCGCGGCGGGATTTGCCGGCGTGGGGTTGCACGAGCTGGTGGACCTGATCTCGCATCTCTGTTTCGGGGTGCCAGGGGGGCTGGCTTCGCTGGGCGTGCTGGTCGTGCTCATCCCGACGGCCGGGATGCTCATCCAGAGCTTGATGGCAACCCTGGCCCCGCGCGCCGCATCACAAAAGGGCGTGCTGGAGATCATCAAATGCGTTGGACTCCACAACGGCCATTTGCCGTTTCGCACGACGCTGTTCCACTTTTTCGCGCCGGCCATCTGCATCGGGACGGGCGGCACCGTGGGGCCGGAGGCTCCTGCGGCACAGGCCGGCGCCGGCGTGGTGTCGGCCCTCGGTCGCGGTTTGGGTCTGGCCGACGCGCGGCAGCGCGTCTTTACCGCGGCCGGCGCGGGTGCCGCCATCGCCGCGATCTTCAACTCGCCGCTCGCCGGCGTGTTTTTTGCCATCGAGGTGGTTCTGTTGCACGATTTCCGGGCCTCCGCCCTGAGCGCCTTCTTGCTGGCCTCGGTGTCGGCCAGCGCGGTGGCACGCATCATTCTGGGGAACGAACCGGCATTTCTCATCCACTCATTTGCCATCGGCACCTACCGCATGTTCCCGCTCTACCTGTTGATGGGGGTGGGGGCGGGGCTCATTTCCATCGCGTTTATCCGGGTAAACGAATGGACGAAACGTTGCTTCTCCGCGGTCTACCAACGCGCGCCGAAGGCGGTGGGCATGGCAGCGGTTGGCCTGCTGATGGGCGCCGCAGGCTACTGGCAACCGGGCATTTTCGGCATCGGGTACGATGCGATGCAGCACATTTTGGACAACGCACTGCCCTCGAATACCATCCTTGTCTTGCTGGGTCTGAAATTCGGACTGGTGATTCTGATTCTGGCGGCAGGCGGCTTCGGTGGCGTGTTCGCGCCGTCGCTGTTTCTCGGCGCCTGTTTCGGGCATCTTTTCGCCACCAGCATGTCGCAGTTCTTCGGCCTCTCGCTGGACCCTACCGCCTACACGCTGGTGGGCATGGGCGCGGTGCTGGCCGGGATCAATTCCGTGCCGCTCACCGCGATCATGATGCTTTTCGAGATGACCAATGACTACCATTTTATCTTGCCGCTTATGCTCGGCGTGGTGGGAAGCACGCTGGTGGTGCAAATGACCCTCAAAGGCTCCATTTACGCCCGTGAACTGGAGCGCCAGGGGTACCACTATTCCATGGGCCGCGACGTGCGTATTTTAGAAACGATTTCCGTGGGACAGGTTATGCGAAAGGAAATTCTCACCGTGAAAGAGAGCACGCCGCTGGCCGAGCTCATCCGGGAGAGTCTGAACCATCCCCACGAAACCATTTACACCACAAACCACAACGGCAGGATCAACGGCGTGATCCTCTCCAGCGCCCTGCACCAGCTCATCACCGAGTATGATGCCCTGAAGACCATGGTGGTCGCCAAAGACCTGGCCGAGCCAAACGTGCCCCTGCTGCGAGTGGACGAGAATCTCGACGCTGCCCTGCGCCTCTTCGCCAAATACCGGGTGGAAGAGATTCCGGTCGTAAGTCAAAAATCCAACGCTGAGGTGTTGGGAACGCTGCACTACCAGGACGTGCTCAATGCCTACAACCAGGCCAAGGTGAAGCTCAATCTCACCGACGGCCTGGCCACCGACATCAAGACCATCGGGCGAGACGAAGCGCTGGAGGTTCTTCCGGGGTTCTCCATCGCCAATGTCGAGATCCCGCGCAGCTTCGTCAATAAAACCCTACTGAATCTCAAGTTGCGCAACCGCTTCGACGTCGATGTTTTGATGATCGAAAAGATGGACGGTCCATTCGGAGGCGATGACCAGGATGTGCAAAGGCTGTTTCCGCAGGGCAATTATCAATTCAGCCGCGGCGACCGAATCATCGTTTTCGGCAAGAGAGAGAAGGTGGACGAGTTCAAAGAATATGCCCGAACCCATTAGCGAACCGGAGGAGAGTTGGCCATGAAACCGAGAATTCTGCACGTCTACCGCAACACGCCGCTGGGACGCGAAACCCTGATGCAAGCCGCCGACTTCGTCAAAAAGACCGACGGCGAGCTACACATCTACATGCCGGAATACGACCGCTTCTTGTTCAACTTCGGCCACGATGCGGTGGAAATTCGGCTGGACAAATCGTACTTCTACCAGCGCGAATCGGCGGAACGCAACATGCAGAGAGTGCTCGACGAGATGCACGTGCAGGCTAAGCGGGTGAAGATCGCGTTCCAGACCGCATCGAACCTGCCGCGCCTTTCCACGGATTTCGATATTCTGAGCCTGCCGCGGGTGATGGTGGAGCGTCAGGGCAAACTGCAACTCGCGGCCATCGGCACCGGCGTCCGGCAGTTGATCAAAAATGCCCACGCGCCCGGGTTGATCTCGCCAAGACGGTTTCACGATTGGCAAGACATCCTGGTCTTGTTTGGCGGCTCGCGGTACGCGCTCATCGCGCTGCAATGGGGGCTCGCCATCGCCGCGCAAAGCGGCCTTCCCCTGCACATGCTGACGCTGGTGGAGAAAAAGAAAGAGCGGCAGAGTTACGAAGAGCTCCTGCGGGAGAATCGGATTTCGCTGGATAGGGTGGAGGAGTGGAAAATCATCGAGGCCGCCTCTCCCCACGCGGTGCTCGATGAGATTCCGCGCACGTCACTCATCGTCATGGGGGCGTACGGGCATGGACGCATTTTCGCCAAACTTTTCGGCAGTAAGACCGAGTTGATCCAGAAAAACACCGCGAATCTGATCATGCTCATCGGCGAACATTGTGGTGTTCCCCAATTTGCGCGGTAGCCTAACCGATCTTGTTGAAAAATAGGGGATAGGTGACCGTAACCGTTCCCTGGTCGATGCGAGGGTAGGTCCATCTCTGAATGAAATTGAGAATCTCGCGCTCAAACTCGGGATTATCGAGGTTGGAAGAAACGACCTTCACCCGGGCGACGTGGCCGTCCGCCGCGATGACCACCTCGACGACCATCTTGCCTGCCAACTGCGGATTGCGTTTCAGGTACTTGTTGTAAATGTAGGTGAGCCGGCCGGTGTAGGACAACAGCACCGAGCGCACCGAATCCTCCGAGCGTTTCCCCAAAGCGCCTTTGGACGCGGTGAGGCCGCCCACCCGGTCGACGCGGATCTGACCTTTTTTCCCCAGGGCCACCGGCTCCACGGTGTCAAGGTCATCGAGCACCTCGTCGATTCCCGTGTCCAGGTTGCTGGTCGCGGAGATCAGGTCGTCCAGTTTGTCGCCTTCATCTCGGCCTTTTCCCACGGTCAGGTCGGTGCTGGAGACCACCTGGTCGATTTCCTTCACCAGCTCTTTGTCCAGCAGGAAATCCGCTAACGAATTGGACTTGCTGCTCATCCCGGTGCCGGTGAGCAGACCCAGCAGTCCCTGATTCTCGGGTGCCCCGCTTTTCTTTCCTGCGGGCTGCCGTTTTGCCGCGTTTTCCTCCGCCGCTTCAGCCCCGCTCGCGACCGTCCCTGCCGTTTCCTTAGGTGGATTCGCGGCAGGCGTCCGCACGATGATCTTGGCCAGACGTTCCGGCACCACCGCGGCCGGCCGGTTTTTCTCCAGCGGAGAAGGCAGCTTCTTCATGTAGGAGAGGATGAACGCGTGCAAGACGATCAGCAGCAGCACGATGGCCTTGAACGGCAGATCCCGCCCCAGTTCCTTCAAAGTCGCGTGAGTCCATGAGTATGCCGAGAATTTTTGCGGCTTGCCGGCCGTTCCCTCTTCGTCGACGAATTGGAACCAGATCCGGGCATCGCCGAGCGCGACGTAGCCGTTTTTGCCCGCCGTGAGCGGATAGGTAAAGCTGTCTCCCTTACGGGGCAAAAGGCCGTGAACGATGAGATCCCGAAAGGTCAGTTTTGACTTTCCGGCATAAACTTCGCCCTGCATGTACTGCTGCAGGCTGATCCGGAAATGATTGTTTTTGCGGTCAAACAACACATGTTTCTTGGGGAACTGCTCCCCGTAGAGGGTGACATCGTTGGCAGGGTCCTGCCCCACGGTCAGCCGCCCGCGTTTGCTGAGGCGATGCAGCTGCACCTGGCCCGCCTGTTCGATCTTAAGCAGCAGTTGCTCTCGCGTCCGTGACATGCTCAGATCTCCCCCTCCTGTCGCACCGCAAGCAGCATGTTGTTAAATCCAACCTGACCGCACGTGAACATGATCTTTTTCAGGAGTTGGAACGGGATCTCTCTGTCTCCCTGGATGGTGATCGTGCCTCTGAACGTCATGGAGGCGTCCAACTGGCCCAGTCGCTCGGAGAAAGTGCGGGTCTTCTGTAGCCGGTCTCGCAACGAACGGATGATGTTTGCCGGCTGCTGTAACGCGCTGTCCACGGATTCCACCGGATTGCCGTCCAGGATGATCCAGTCGTTGGTGACCACCAGAATGGGGGTCGCCCGCGGTGGGGTCTTGGCGGTGGATTCCGGCAGATGTAGGTCCCGCGCCACGCTCATGATCTCTCCCTCCACCGAAAAACTCTTCAGCAGAAAAACCAGCAGAATGGTGAACATGTCGATCATCGAAGTCAGGCGCAGGGTAAACGTGCTGACCGACCGATTGCGGCGCCGCGGCTTGACCACAAAAAACGTGTCGTTGTCCTGTTCGAAATCGAAAATCATGCGTCCCTATCCCGAAATCGAAATGTTTGGAAAGCCGTTTTCTCGGCATCTGTCCATCACCTTGATGATGGTTTCGTAGCGCACCTGTGCCTCGGGAGCGATGATGATGTCCTCGGTTTCGCGGTGCAGCTTTTTCACCTCCTGTAGCTTCTTCACCAAGCCATCATAGTCAAACGCGTCCTGCTGCTTGGCGATCAGCGGAAACGACGCGCCTTCGGTTTTGAGCCGAAAGCCTTTCTCCGTGATCGCGACGATGGTGACGACGGGCTTGGTGGCGGGGTTGCGTTGTGCCTTGTTCGCCTGGTTCTCGGTGCTGGGCAGGGAGAACTCCAGAATCGCGATGCGTACGAACACCGCGGTGAGAAGCAAAAAGGGCACCAGGATGAGAAAAATGTTCATCACAGGCGTGATGTTCAAGTCGTCGTCCTGCATGCCGCGCTCGCGGCCTAACCTCTGTCGAAGATTCATCTCACCCTCTCGCTGCAACCAGCCGCTGGTAAATCCTGGCGACGTTCTCGTTGATCTCGTCGATGAGTGAATTGGTCTTGGCCTGAATATAGGAGTGGAAAACCATGCTTGGAATGGCCACCACGAGCCCGAACGCGGTGGTGTTCATCGCCACCGAAATGCCCGCAGAAAGCAACGCCGCCTTTTGTGAGGAATCGGCCAGGGCTACCGACTGAAAAGACTGAATCAGCCCGATGATGGTGCCGAGCAGGCCCAGCAGGGTCGCGACGTTGGCGATCATGGAAAGATAGTGTGTGCGTTTTTCGAGCTTGGGGATCTCGGCCAGCGCGGCCAACTCGAACGCGTTCTGGATCTCCTTGGGACTGCCCCCGTAAGCCTGCAGCCCTGCCTTGGTAATGGTGGGCAGCGCGGCGCGGGACATGTTGCACAGTTCGATGGCACCCGAAATATTCCCCTCTCGGATGAGGGAAATGATCTTGTTCACAAATGTGGTCGTGTCGATGCGATTCTTGACACCAATGTAGAGAAAGCGCTCCACGATAATCGCAAGCCCGAAAATCAGCGTGAGCAGAATCACGTACATAAACGGGCCACCGTTTTTGAATGCTAGGTTGATGTAGTCCAACTTCTTACCTCCGGAATTTGTAAATCATGGTTCGTACTCGAATAGGATTCACGCTGCGCAGCTAATGACTCCCATTTGCGGAGAGCCGTGTTAGCCTGAGTAATTCACGAATTGTCTGTCATTCTGGAAGAATCCTTTTAGCAGACAAGACTCCTCCTGAGTGACAAACCAGCTCGCAGTAATCGAGCGTAATTACTCGGTGGAGTTAGCCGCCTTTCCTTTCGACGATTTTCTTGATTTCATCCTTTTCCACCGTGCGGAAGATTTCCTTAAAAAAAGAGCGGTCGATTTCGATGTCGTCGACCGTAGGGTCCCGGCCCGGCAGAATGAAGACCGTCTGGGGCTTCTCCACCCGCCCCAGGATCTCGATCTTGTCCAGGAAGATTTTCATCTCTTTCTTTTTGCCCTCCGTGTCATACGTTTTGCCCGTGGAGGACGTGTCAGACTGGACAGCTTTGCGCGTGCTGTCGGACGCCGCATTTTGTCCTCTGCCCACCTGTGGCCACGCTGCAACGGCCAACATCAGGCTCAGAAACAGACAAGTCTTGTTCATGGTCTGCCCCTCATGATCCCGTGTCCTCTCCGATCTTCTGCGCGGTCTTCGTGCCAAGTTCGTAGGTGAGCGCCTCGATACGCTGCTTGCTCTCGGAGATCCAGCGGTTGGAAAGATGGAGCTCTTCGGCCTGGCGAACGTTGGCCTCGTAGGTTTTCAACGCCCTTTCTTTGAACGGCACGACACTTTGCCACAGCTTTTTGTTGTACTGCTCCATCGCCTCTTCCGAGAGATTCTCGGGCCGCGGGGCCGCCAGCAACGAGTTGGCGAACGCTTCGAACGTGGAGCCGATCCTGTACGACGCGGCAGTCGTCCACTCCGCGACCTTGAATTTTGCGGCCTGCGCGTACGATTTGACCACCTTTTCAAACGCCGCACGCTTGCGCTTCAGGCTTCTTTTCAGCGGCGGCTTGAGCTTGATGGCTTCGAACGAGTCAAACCCGATCTCCCCGATGAGGAACTGCGCGTTGGCGGGGGTGTAGGCTGTCACCTCGGTGTTCTTCGCGGCCACGAGCCTGCGGTACTCGTCCAGGACCCGCCGCAGCGCCTTCAACGCGGTTTGTGTTCGGTGCTGGCGATAGGCGATTTCCCCGCGTTTGAAGAGCGCCTCAAGGTAGCGGTCGGGATCGCTCTGGCGAAAGGTCTTGATGTACTGTTCGAAATAGTGGTCGGCCTGCACCAGGTCGCCCAGGTTTTCCAGAGACTTGGCAGCGAAAAAGAGCGCGCTGGCCGCGTGCTCCGAGTGAGGCCACGTGGTGTACAGTTCCAGATACGCGTCTGCGGCGCGGCGCCAGTCCTCCAGGTCTTCAAGAAGGAGACCGGCTTTGAAAAGCGATTCAGGTGCCTGCTTGATGGTCGGAAATCTCGCCGCCAGCGCCCGATAGACCTCGACCGCTTTTTCCCTTTGGTCGATCTGCTGGTAGCGCGTCGCGGCCTCGAGGAAAGCCTGAATGGCCACGCTGGTGTCGGGTGCGGTTTTCCCCACCCTGGTAAACGCCTCTGCTGCGCGAGTCGTGTCGCCTTGTTCGAGGAACATTTCGGCATGCTGAAATTTGGCCGAAGAGATCAATTTCTTGGCCCGGCGGACGAATCTCACAGAGTCGGGAAAAAGCTGGATGACCTTGCGTCCCCAGGTTTCCGCTTCCGGGTAGGCGCGCATCTTGAATTCGCACTGTGCCACCATGATGGTTGCCTGCGGCCGGAAGCGCTGGGAGAAGGGATTATCGAGCAATCGCTGGAAGACTTTACGCGCCATATCGTACTCGGCGATTTCATAGAGGAGGTCACCGAAGGTCATCAAAACTTCGGGCAAGTGGTCGCTATCCGAGTTGTAAAGAGAGAAGTCGTTGCAGGCCTGCATGAGCTGCGCCTGGATGCTGCTCGGTGTCCTCAAGATGTGAACCTGAGAGCTGTCCGAACCCAGGAAGTTCAGCATAAAAAAATCCGTGGTATCGTGCGCACTGCTTTCCTGCAGAATCTGATTGTATGCCAAAATCCGATGGTACGCGGCCATCTCCGCGAACTGCGAGTCGGGATAGTTCAGCATCAGACCGTAGTAGGCCTTTGCAGCCTCCGCGTACCGTCCGGATTCGTAGAGGCACTCGCCGAGATAAAACTGGACCTTGTGTGCCCGCGGCACGTGGGGGAATTTTGCGAGATAGATGCGATATTTGCCGATGGCCCGCGCGTACTCGCCGGGGTCATGTGTCTGCTGCGCACGCGCTTGCGCCTCCGTCCCCAGAATGTAGAGGGCTTCTTCCACCATCGCCAGGGTTTCGCGGCGCGCGGTCGAATCGGTGAGCATCTCAAGCCACGGACTTCCCGGCCCGTACTGCGCGATCAAGACGTCCCGAGCCTTGTCCGCTTCCTGTTTTTCGCCCGCCAGCTCGTAGTTCTCCACGATCTTTTTCTGGTACTTCGGGGCTTCCGGCTTCAAGGGATAAAACTCGATGAGCAGGCGCAGTGTGGCGACGGCTTCGTGATAGAAGTTGCGCTCCCGGTAGAGGTCGGCCAGATGAACCAGAATCTTCTCGGCATAGTCGCTGTCTTTTCGCGATTGCAAAACCTCGCGGGCTTTTGGCGGACCGCCGGATTCGGCCAGCGAAATCGCGACGTATTCGATGGCTTCCTGGCGCAGGTCGGTCCCCGTCTTGCCCAGTTCGTTGGCTTTGGCGTGCTCCAGCAGGTTCACGTCTTCGATGAGGTCCAGCATGATGGTGATAGCGTTGGTGTAGTCCTCGATGTTGTAGTAAGACCAGCCCAGTTTGTACAGCGCCATATCGAAATAAGGACTGTCCCAACTGGTGAGCAGATGCTTGTAGTGCTCGATGGCGGACGCGTACTCCTTTTGCTCGAAAAAGTACTCGCCCAGACGGAAATCCGCCTCCTCTAGCAGGGCCTTGTCTGTGGTTGCCTCGGATAGCTGTTTGAAATAGACGCTGGCCTGGTCGTTTTGGCCCTGCTGCTGGTAGCACAGCGCGATGCGGTAGAGCACTTTGTCTCGGAAATGGATGTTGGGGTAGTGTTCCAGCAAGCGCTGAAGGACATCGATGGCGTCGCTGAAATCCACTTGTGGCGGCACAGGCTGCTCTTTGAGCGTTCCGTCGGCGTATTGTTTTTCTTGCTCTTCATAGATGCTCATCGCGCTTTGGAACTGCAGCGCGGCACGTCTCAGGTAGAGTTCGCCCAGTTGAAACATGAGCGTCGGGGTGAAATCGCTGTTTGGATATTGCGCGAGCAGTTTTTCCGATTCCGCGATGGCCTGCATCAGCGTCTCGCGCTTCTCGATTTCATTCCTGAGCGGGATTTGAGCCAGGCACGTACTCACGCCGACTCCCGCGAACAAAGCCAGCAACGTTGCGGCCGGGTTTAACAGAAGACGGCGGGCTTTTCGGAGTTTCCTTGACATATCCTCCCAGCTCACTTGATGGCCAGGTTTTTCAGATAAAGCGCCCGAGCTTTGCCGTATTCGGCGTAGTCTCGCCAGTTGCGCAGCCGCTCGGTTCTCTCGATCTCTCGCTTCAGCTTGGCGATCTGTGCGTCCAGCCGGGAGAAGTCTTCCTGCTCGGTGAGCATGAGCTCCACCACGCTCTCCTGACTTTGTTGCATGTTCTTGGGGTCGGCCCTGGTTGCCACGCCATCCCCGGGCAGGGGAATGAGTCGCAACAACTGTGACTCGAGCATCAAGAACTCGCTGCGGAGATCTTCGATCCGTTCTTGTTCTGCCTCCAATTGGGCCTTGGTCTTGTCGATCAAACGCCCCAGGTCCGCTGCAGGGGGGGAGTTCTCGATGATCTTGTTGTAGTCGGCAATGGCAAAGTCGAGGTAGCCCATTTTTTGGAAAGCCTGGCCGCGCAAGAAGTGAACCTCGCTCAGATTATAATAGTCGGGATAGAGCGCTTCCAAACGATTCAAGTCGTTCACCGCTTTGTCGTAATCCCCCAACTTAAACGACGACCAGGCCATGGCCAGCAGCACGTCGGGATAATCGTAAAAGTCGGTGGAGATTTTCAGGAACTGTGCCATTGCCCTCCGGTAGCTGGACAATTCGAAAAAGATGTACCCCAGGGTCAGACGGGTATCATAGACCAACTGCCGTCTCTGCGCATCTTTTGTCGAGGACCGGGAAACCTGTAGGAGCTTGGCGATCGCCTCCCGGATTCTTTTTTTTTTAAGTCGGTCAGCGCGGAAGTGTACAAGGCGAAGGGGTAGAATTCGCTCTTTTTCCCTACAAGCTGCATGGTGCTCTCGACCATCGAGTAGTTTTTCATGTGGTAGAACGTCTCGCCCGCGTAATAGTGGGATTCATCCATCACCTTGTCCCGCGGGAAATGGGATTCCAGTGCGGTGTAAAACTTCAGACTCTTTTGGTAGTGGCCTAGTTGGTAGTGAACCTTCTGCAGACCGAGGATGGCCTGAGGCAGCAGGTCGGTCTTGGGAATGGACTTCAGGATGTAGCGGTACATTTTGTCCGCGCCGCGGTAGATTCCCATTTCGTACATGCTGTTGCCCAGAAGCAAGACCGCCCTATCCAGCGCGGTAAAGTGGGGGTAAAAATCCAGGATGAAGATCAGATCCAGTGCTGCGTCCCAGTACTTTTTCTTTTTGAATTCCTTGTGAGCACTCTTGTAGATGCTGCGGGCCAGCTTTTCGCTGGTCTCGTAGTCCCGATCTGTGCCGTGCCCGTCTTGTGCAATCTGCATGCCGTACAGAGGCGCGCCGAAAGCACAGGTCAGCAAGAGAAAGCCGACAAGATTCTTTTTCCAGTCCAATAGAAGTGACTTCATACGTACAACGCGTTCCAAATGGACACAATCAAATGCAGTGGCGGGTTAAGCCAACCAGTGATCAAAACGTCTCAAATCGAGTATCAAGAGTCGTGCCAAAACCTCAAGTTTCATCTCTGATTTTTGCGATCTTTGGATTGGCGCGCTTCTGAATAAAGCGGGCAAGCAGAAAGACCAGTACGGCAACCAGAATTCCGGCAAGTGGGTCGACAGCGTAGTGGTACTGCAGATAGACGACGGAAACGGTCAAGGACAACACCAGCGGCAACATCGCGAATCCCAACCATTTTCGGTGCTCGAACATGAAAAACAGCACGACCCAGACCGCAGCCACATGTGAACTGGGAAAGGCCGCCCCCGAAATAGCTGCCCTGGCCTGAATCGCGTGGACCAGGCGGTCAAAGAAGCCGACAAGCTGGCGGTCCGCATGCAGATAAGCCAGCGTTTCGTGGGGCCCGCGGGCCGTCAAAAGCAAATACGAAAAATAGCAGAGATATAGCGTCAACGACAGGGTGAAGACCAGCGAATGAAAACGGACCTTGTCTTTCCGGAGGTAGAGGATCAGGGCACCGGCAGGCAGCAAAATGTAGTAGGACCAGTAAGAAAACGCCATGAACTCGGTCAACCACGGGTGGTAAAACCGCTGCAGCCAGACTGTGGGGTGACTACCCAGCAGCGCGAGGTCCCATTTTATCAGAAATGGTTCCAACCAGAACGGAAAGAAGATGTTGATGATCGTGCTGGTTTCTTTGAACATAAAGGTGTAAAGGAAGAACGGGTAGGCATCGCGCGCAAATCGGATGAGCCTGGAGCGGTGACCCGTGGCAAATCTGAAAAACAGGAACAGCAAGCCGATGGAAACATAATGCCCTGCCACATGTAGCGGCCAGTTAGGGACGTGCCGGTGAAATAACAACACCAGCGTGCCCATCAGGGCGAGGTAACCGAGGGTGAGATAATCGACTAATCGGAGGGTTTCGCGCGTTCGAAAGGCAAGCTCAGAACGGCTGACGCGATACGGCTTCGGTCTTATGGCTTTGCTGGTCTGATTTTCGATAAACATGTACCTGGCAGCTCTTTTTTCGTCCTAACTCAAATTTTTTATTTTACGAAAAAGAGCCGCAAAAAGCAAGCAATTTAGCCGTTGAAACGAAAGCCCGGATTGCGTCATAAAAAATCATGAGTGTCCGGTTGAGTTTTGAAAATGAGCGTTTGCTGATGGCACCCCTCTCGCCT
>CAYQOI010000008.1:16303-19346 GCA_964419085.1 uncultured Cytophagia bacterium
CTCCCGCTCCCTGAGCGGAGTCGAAGGGAGCGGAGCCGGGGAAAGCGAACCACCGGCCCAGATTCCGCAAATGCGGACCGACCACCCCCAAACCCGGCTCAACCATCCCGGTCATCCCGTTGTCGAAGCGGGGGCTTCACTCAAGCGGGGCGCACCGTTTCCCCCTCCGGCACCTCTTCGGAAGCAAAATCCCGCTGGCGCAAACCGGGATACAAAATGCAATTCTTCCCCACCCGCACTTTGGCCGGCAGCACCGCGGCTTTTCCCACGACCACCAGCCCGGATGCCAGGTGGTGGGGGTTTTCCCGGTTGGGGATGTCGCCTCGCCCCAATCCCAGCAGCGCATCTTTTCCCACGCGCACCTGCTTGTCCAGGATGGCATTCTCCACCTGCGCGCCGCGCTCGATGCGGCAATCGTGCATCAACACCGAGCCCACCACCCGCGCACCCGCCTCCACCACCACCCCGGGCGACAAGATGGAATTCTCCACCTCCCCTCGCAGCTCGCAGCCGGGAGAGACCACCGAATTGTGCACCCGGCTGCCGCGTGAAACGACAGTGGGCGGACGGTCGCCCAGACGTCCTTCCTCTTCGACGTTGGTGCGCACGCGCCACGCAGCAAGATCCAGCCCCGAGGCCGGATCCAGCAGATCCATGTTGGCCTGCCAGTACGCGTTCAACGTTCCCACGTCTCGCCAGTACCCTTCGAAACGGTAGGCGAACACGCGGTCGCTCCGAATGGCAGCGGGGATGATGTGCATCCCGAAGTCCTCTCGCTTGCTCGCGCGCAGCACACGCAGCAGGTAATCGGTGTCAAACACGTAGATCCCCATGGACGCCAGGTTGCTGCGGGCCTTTTCGGGCTTCTCTTCCCACTCGACCACCCGGTCCCGGGCATCGGTGACCGCGACACCGAAGTCGCGTGTGTTTTCCCACGGCACCTGCATCATCCCGATGGTGACTTCCGCCCGCGTGGTCTTGTGAAATTCCACCAGCAGCGAGTAGTCCATCTTGTAGATGTGGTCGCCGGAAAGAATGAGCACGCGGTCTGGATTGTTAGATTGAATGAAATCGATGTTCTGGCGTACGGCATCCGCGGTCCCGCGGTACCAGTCGGAATCCTCCTGACCGGTGCGCGGAGGGAGGAGCTTGACCCCGCGTGTTCGCCCGATAAAATCCCACGGCTCGCCCGTCCCGATATGGTCCATCAGCGAAAGAGGCTTGTACTGCGTGAGCACGCCGACGACATTGAGGCCGGAATTCATCGCGTTGCTGAGCGTGAAATCGATGATCCGGTACATGCCGCCGAACGGCACCGCGGGCTTGGCCCGGTGGTGGGCGAGGATGCTGAGCCGGCTGCCCACCCCGCCCGCAAGCAGCATCACCAGCGTGCGCTTCATGTGATGGTCAACCCCGATTCAAACTGTTCCCGCGCAAACCGCTCTCCCGTGAGTCCGGGATGCACGATGACATTCTTCCCCAGACAGGTCCCGGCGGGGAGGTGCACCCCCTTTCCCAGCAGGGTGATCCCGCTGCTGAGCAACTCGGGTGTCTGGCGATTCGGGATGTCTTCTCCCTCGCCCAACACGCACCCGGCGCCCACCTCGACTTCGAAATCCGTGATGACCTTTTTCAAAACCGCGCCTTGCCGCACCACGGAATCGAAAAACAGAATCGAATCCCGCACCACCGCACCCTTTTCCACCCGAACGCCCGGGAACAAGATGCTGTTGCTGACCTCGCCATCGACAAGACAACCATTGTGAATGAGTGAATTCTCCACCTGTGCCGCAGAACCCACCCGCGCGGGCGGGCGGTCGCGCAGCCGGTCGTGGTCGAGGTTGGTGCGCACCTGCCACTCCTCCAGGCGGATGGCCGGGTGTTCATCCAGAAGATTCATGTTGCACTGCCAGTACTCGTCGATGGTGCGGGAGTAGCCCCAGTAGCCGGTGAAGCGGTAGCCGTAGACCCGGTGGCTCCCGACCATGTTCGCGATGATGTCGCGGCCGAATTCGTGCGACTCCTTCCCCGCGTTGGCTTCCAGAACGCGATACAACACCTGGGGCTTGAAGAGGTAGATGGTCAAGCTCGCGAGCTCCAGTTGTGCATCCCGGGGTTTTTCCAGGTAGCGGACGACGCGACCGCCGGTCTCTCCGTCTTCGTCATCCAGCTCGCCCACGCCGAACCGGCTGCTCGCCTGTGGCTCGATGGGGGCGAACGCCACCGTGACATCCGCGTCCTTTTCCCGATGGTAAGCGAGCATGGGAGCGTAGTCCATTTTGTAGACGTGGTCGCCGGAGAGCACCAGAACGGTGCCGGCTCCCTGTTCCCGCACGAACTCCAGGTTCTGGTACACCGCGTCCGCTGTGCCTTTGTACCAGTCGCTCACCTGATGCCCCTTGGACGGCAGCAGCATCGTCGCCCCGCGGTCGCGACCTACGAAGTCCCACCACGCGCCCACGCCCACGTGGTTGATGAGCGAGAACGAGCGGTACTGGCTCAGGATGCCCACCCGCTCGACACCGGAATGCATCAAATTGCTCAGGGGAAAATCGATGACGCGGTACATGCCCCCGAACGGCACCGCGGATTTCGGTCGGGGGAGGGTCAAAACGCTTAACTCGTCCACTCGTCCGCCGGCGAGTACCAGGGCCAACACGTCTTTCATCGGAGTTATCTGGCTGCTTTTCGTTCCAACAGGCGGCCCACGAAGAAGATGGCGATGCCGATCACCGCGATCTTCAGCTCCGCGCCGAGGTCGTTCTGCGAAAACCCGATGTAAAGGCCGCCCAGCACCTGAACCAATCCGACGATTTCAAGGGCCTTTGCCACATACCACATAAATTCAGACCAGGATTTGAGGGTGAAGTTTTCGTGTCTTGTCTTTCAACGTTCTTCAATAATACTCAATTCGGTCGCGACACGCAAGCAAAAACACCAGGCGCGCCGTTACTTGCCGGTCGGTCGTGGTGGTGGCGCTAAAAAAAATCGGGAGGTGCAATTTTTTCTACATTGTAGCGGTTTTATTAAATGCAGGCCAGGA
>CAYQOI010000009.1:0-6541 GCA_964419085.1 uncultured Cytophagia bacterium
AGAATGCAGCGTTTGGTCTGTTCGATATCATCGGCGATTTGGAACGGGTCGAAGTCAGCCTGGAACGGGCGGTTTCCGTCACCGCCACCGATCTCGAAGCGCTGCTGGTGGCCTGGCTTTCTGAGCTCAATTTTCTTTTCCAAACCGAGCGAGAGATTTACAACGAATTTCGCGTCACGAGAATCGACCAGGCCGAACTGTCCGCGGTGGTGGGTGGGGAGAAGCTCGATCTGAGTCGACATGAAATCTACACGGAAGTAAAGGCTGTGACCTACCACCAGCTCTATGTCAAGCAGACTGCGGCTGGGTGGGAGGCACAGGTTATTTTTGATCTTTGAGTCGAAGATGGAGCATTCGACCATCAAATTGCGCAAAGTCCAGGACTACTTGTGGGAAATCCCACGCGAAGGCAAGATGCGCGTGCCCGCGCGCATTTATGCCACCGCCGATATGATCGACGCGATCCGCAGCGACAACGCGCCGGTGCAGGCCGCCAATGTCGCTCACCTTCCCGGAATCGTCAACTATTCTCTCGCCATGCCGGACATCCACTGGGGTTACGGGTTCCCTATCGGTGGTGTGGCCGCGTTCGACCTCAACAACGGCGTCATTTCTCCCGGCGGCGTGGGCTATGATATCAACTGCGGGGTGCGGCTGCTGGCCTCGAAGCTTTCTCGGCACGACATCGCGCCGAAAATCAAAAATCTGGTCGACGCGCTTTTTGCTCACGTGCCCACCGGCGTGGGGTCCAAAAGCAGCCTGCGTCTCAGCGACGAGGTGGTCAGGCGCGCGATAACCGGCGGCGCGGCCTGGGCGGTGAAACAGGGCTACGGCTCTCAGGAAGACCTGGAGTACATCGAGGAAAACGGCTGCTTCGAAGGGGGAGACCCGGCGGTGGTCAGCAAGAGGGCCTATGAACGGGGGCGGTCGCAGCTGGGCACGCTGGGGTCCGGCAACCATTTTTTGGAAGTAGGCTACGTTTCGGAGATCTTCGACCAGGAAGCGGCCCGTGTGCTGGGGTTGGAACTCGACCAGGTTACCGTGATCATCCACTGCGGCTCCCGGGGCTTCGGGCACCAGATCTGCGATGACTACCTTTCGGTGATGAATCGGGCGGTACAAAAGTACGGTATCGAACTGCCCGACCGCCAGCTCTGCTGCGCGCCCATCGAGTCGCCCGAAGGCCAGGAGTATCTGCGAGCCATGCGCTGCGCGGTCAATTATGCTTTTGCCAATCGGCAGATTATCACCGCCTGGGCCCGGCAGGCGTTTGAAGAAGCGCTGGGCATGGGGTCGACGAAAATCGGGCTGCGCGTGGTTTACGAAGTGGCGCACAACATCGCGAAGATCGAAACCCACAGCGTCGACGGCAAGAAGATGAAACTCTGCGTGCATCGGAAGGGCGCGACGCGTGCCTTTGCGCCAGGCGCGGCCGAGATCCCCGCAGCCTACCGGAGCATCGGGCAACCAGTGCTGATCCCGGGCGACATGGGGCGCTACTCGTACGTGCTGGTGGGCTCACAGGTGGCGATGGAACAGACCTTCGGCTCCACCTGTCACGGCGCCGGACGGGCCATGAGCCGGCACAAAGCCAAGAAGACAGCCAGGGGACGGGCCATCGTGCGGGAACTGGAGGACCGGGGAATCTATGTCAAGGCCTCCAGCCGCCGTACCATCGACGAAGAGATTTCAGAGGCCTACAAAGATGTTGCCAGCGTGGTCGACGCCTGCCAACTGGCAGGCATTTCCAAGAAAGTCGCTCAGCTTAAACCGCTCGGCTGCATAAAGGGTTAAACGTTCTGGTGCGATGGAAAAGGACGTTGCCAAGAAACGCGCGGAAGAGCTCAGGGAACAGCTCAACTACCACAACTACCGCTACTATGTCCTGGACGATCCCGAGATTTCCGACGCCGAATACGACCGTCTTTTGCGCGAGCTGCAGGAAATCGAAGAGACGTTTCCCGACCTGCGTACCCCGGATTCCCCTACCCAGCGGGTGGGTGCGCCCCCTCTGGAGGCCTTCCAGTCTGTGGAGCATGCGGTTCCCATGCTCAGTTTGGACAACGCGTTCGGCGATGAGGAGGTGCGAGAATTCGATGCGCGCTTGAAACGTCTTCTCGAGCTGCAACAGGAGATCGAGTACGTTGTGGAACCGAAAATCGACGGGGTCGCGGTGGAGTTGGTGTATGAAAACGGCGTCTTCGCGCTGGGTTCGACACGTGGCGACGGTTTTGTGGGGGAAGACATCACGCAGAATCTGCGAACCATCCGCTCGATTCCCATGCGCCTGTTAGCCGCGGGAGGGCCGGTGCCGAGCCGTCTCGATGTGCGGGGGGAGGTGTACTACTCCACCTCCGGTTTCAAGCAATTGAACCGGGAGCGCGAAGCGCAGGGAGAGCCACCGTTTGCCAATCCGCGCAACGCGGCCGCGGGCTCTCTGCGCCAGCTCGATTCCAACATCACTGCGCAGCGGCCGTTGAACATTTTCATTCATAGCTTTGGCCAGGTGGTCGGCTACGAGTTTACGACGCATTTTGAGGCCCTGCAGA
Organism: uncultured Cytophagia bacterium; assembly: GCA_964419085.1. Classification (GTDB taxonomy): domain Bacteria; phylum Zhuqueibacterota; class Zhuqueibacteria; order Oceanimicrobiales; family Oceanimicrobiaceae; genus CAYQOI01. The sequence continues at coordinate 2,550 of CAYQOI010000009.1, forward strand.
CGTTTCGCAAATGGGGCTTTCGCGTCAACCCGCACATCAGCGTCTGCGACGGGATCGACGCGGTGCTTGCCAGTTGCAGAGAGATCGTCGAGTTGCGCGAAACGTTGGATTACGAAATCGACGGTGCGGTGATCAAGGTCAACAGTCTGGAATTGCAAGCCCGGGCCGGTACCCGCACCCGGAGCCCGCGCTGGGCCGTGGCGCTCAAATTCGAGGCGAAACAGGAGACCACGCAGATTCTGGACATCATCCCACAGGTGGGCCGCACCGGTGCAATCACGCCTGTGGCCCTGATGCGTCCGGTGAAGATCGCAGGCGTGGAGATCTCCCGCGCCACGCTGCACAATCAGGACGAGATCGACCGCAAGGATGTCCGCATCGGCGATTGGGTAGTGGTGCAGCGAGCCGGGGATGTGATTCCCGAAGTAGTGAAGGTCATCGAGTCCAAACGGACCGGTAAGGAAAAGAAATTTCGGATTCCGGAAAAATGTCCGGTGTGCGGCGCGCACGTGGTACGCCTGCCGGACGAGGCGGTTCACCGGTGCCAAAATCGTTCCTGTCCAGCGCAGTTGAAGGAAGGGATTCGGCATTTCGCCTCCAAAGGCGCGATGGATATCGATGGCCTGGGCGAGAAGTTGGTGGACCAGTTGGTGGAGAAAGGGTATGTCAAAAACGTGGCCGATCTCTACTCGCTGACGCTGGAGCAGCTTTCCGGCCTGGAGCGCATGGCGGAGAAATCCGCACAAAATCTTCTGGATGCGCTGGAAGGTTCAAAGGAGGTCGAGCTGGCACGGTTTCTCTACGCCCTGGGCATCCGGTTTGTGGGCGAGCATGTTTCGCGGGTGCTGGCGCAGGAATTCAAAACCCTGGATGCACTCAAGAATGCCTCGGTGGAGCGGTTATTGCAGGTGCACGAAATCGGGCCACAGGTGGCGCAAAGCGTGCATGAGTTCTTCCAGGAAAAACAGAACCTGGAGACCATCGAGCGACTGCTCAAAAGCGGGGTGAGAATAAAGCAACCGAGTGTGACGGGGGACCACAAGTTTGCCGGCAAAACGTTCGTCTTTACCGGCGCGCTGAAACTCTACACGCGCGACGAGGCCGAACGTCTGGTGGAACGTCTTGGAGGCCGCGCAGCCTCCTCGGTCAGCAGAAAGACCGACTACGTTGTTGTGGGAGAGAATGCCGGCTCCAAGGCGCAGAAGGCAAGAGAGTTGGGAATTCACACGCTCTCGGAAGAGGAATTTCGCAAAATGGTAGAGGAGTGAGCGGTGCAATCCGTTGCAATTTATGTCATTTTAAGCTGAGGAGAGAAACATGTCCAACAACAACGACGGGTCGGAGTTCCTGAAAGGGTTTTTGTTCGGTGGTCTGGTGGGCGCGGTTGCGGCCTTGCTCTACGCACCCAAGTCAGGGAAGGAGGTCAGAGAGGATCTGCGCAAGATGTCTGCGGAGCTGAAGGACGATGCGGAAACGAAACTGCAACTGGCGCAGACCCGCGCTGATGCGCTTCTGGCCGAGACGAAACAGAAGTTGGAGGAGTTGCGTCGAGAGGCCGAATCCGCGGTGGCGGAGATCAAGAAGAACGCGATGGAGACGGTTGCCGAGGGCAAGGGTGCGGTGGAAAAACAGCGCGACCGGCTGAAAGACGCGCTTGACGCCGGCGTGGCCGCGTTCAAGGAAGAGAAGCAGACGAAGCGGAAAAAGGCGAGCTAACTTGCGCAGATGCCTATTTTTTCACCCAATTGATGGTCTTTCAAAATGGACACTTCCTTGAGTTTAGCGGTCATCGCCGGGTTGCTCTTGGTCAATACCGTGTTTATCGTGGCCGCACTGGTCAGAGCGATGCGTACCATGGGCGAAGCGCAGCGGTTCATCGAAATGGCTCGCCTTCAGCTTGCCCCCCTGAGCCACGACGTGACCCAAATCATCAGCGATGTGCGCTCCATCGTCAGGGGCGTTGAGCGGGAGTTCCCGAAAATCGGCGACAGCTTGACCGCAGTGCGGGATACGACCCGCAACCTCAGAGAATTCGAATCGATGATCCAGGAGCGGATCGAGCGTCCGCTTTTGGATGTCACGGCTGTTCTTTCAGCCCTGGTACGAGGCAGCCGGGTTTTCTGGCACAACTTCAAAAAAGACACGACCTAAGCATTTAATCCTAAGGGGTCTCGACCACAGGACTTAGCATGCTTTCCCGGAACAAAGCGTTTTCGCGTGCAGCGGGCATGGCTATCTTTTCCGCCCTGTCCGTGATTTTCGCCGCAGCGGTGCTCTCGGTTCCGCAATTGGCAGGGCATCGGATTTACACCGCGGAACGCCACCTGTTCGTCAGCGGCTTTGTGGTTTACCTTGCCCTGGCGCTGTCGCTGGTCTGTTGGCGCCGTTTTGGGTTAAAGGGCACCTCAGAGTATTTCTTCCTGGCCCTTGGGTTCATCGTTTTCGCCACCGCCCAGGCGTTTCAGATGGTGGTTTCTCTTAGCTGGCCGGTTCTGCTCCCACAGGGAGATAAATTCGCCTCGGTCATGGCCCTCGATGCATTCGCGCGGCTGGCGCTGGCGGTTTTGCTGGCGGTTGCGAGTGCTCGAATCGACCGGCATTTCAGAGGTAGGCGTTGGCCGCCGGCGCGGTTGTTTATCCCTGCTGTTTTGGCCGCAGGTCTGCTGCTGAGCGCGCTGGTGATGAGGTTTCTTCCGGCTTTGCTGCTGGCGCAGGGACACGCGACTTTGCTGAAACGGATCCTCGATGTTCTATCGGCTGCCTTTGCCGGAGCGGCTGCCTGTTTTCTGCTGTTCCGGTTTTTCCGTCACGGCGGCTCCGTGCACTTCTGGTTGGGGTTCGTGGTGGTGTTCGAGCTGTTTGCCGACCTGTTTTTCAGCCTGGGGAACGCGCCGTTGGATCTTTACTTCGCAACAGGATTTGGCTTGCAGGCGCTGTTTTGTGTGCTGCTGCTTACGCTGTTTTTCTTCGACCAGCCTCGTTTTCTGCGTACGGAGGTGGACCTGCGGCAGCGGCTGGAAGGCCTGGGCTACGGTCTTTACGCCGAAAAGTCCTTCCGCGACCTGGTGGAAAGCATGTCCGACGGTGTGGCTACGGTGGACAAACTGAGCACGTTGGTCTTTTGCAACCGGGGGTTTGCGGAGATGCTGGGCCAGGAACCCGAGACCCTGATCGGTCAGCATCTCTCCACCTGTTTCGACCAGGACAACTACGAGATTCTGCTTTCCCACGCCTTCGGTGAAAACGTTGAGCCGGGAGCTCGCTTTGAGGTCGCGTTGCAGTCGCGCACGCGGGGCCAGGTCCCTGTGCTGGTTCAAGCGGTGCGGGTGCGGAGTCCCGGTGATGAACGGGCCGGCACGCATTTCATTTTTTCCGACCTGTCCGAACCCAAGAAGATCGAACGGGATCTGCGCGCTTCGTTGGAGGCGAAGAGCAAAAGTCTCGACCTTTTCCAAAACTGTATTGAGCATTCCACCGAAGGCGTGCTGATCACCGACCCGGAGACGACCATCCGTTACGTCAACAAAGCGTTTCAGGCGATGACCGGGTTCACCGGCGAGGAGCTTTTGGGAACCAAAACCGCAGATTTGGTGACCGACCGGCGAGGCACCACGGTCCATGAAATTATCTGGGATGCTGTAAAAAGCGGGCGAGTGTGGCGCGGAGAATTTCAGACCCGACGTAAAGACGGTTCGACGTTTGTGGGCGAAGTCTCGGTGGTTCCCATCGAAAAGGGCGGCGTGTCGCGATATCTCTGGATCGAGCGTGACGTCACCCGTCGCAAAACGCTTGAAAAGAGCCTGAAGACTTACACCGAGGAGCTCACCCAAAAGACGCGGGAGTTGGAGGCCTCCAAGGCCTACTACGAAAGCCTCATCTCCGGGATGACGGACATCTTGATCGTGGTGGACAACGACGGCAACTGTACGTTCATCAACGAGTACGGCCGGCAGCGACTGGGGTTCGATGCCGGTGAATTGACCCGGGAAATC
>CAYQOI010000009.1:6551-10494 GCA_964419085.1 uncultured Cytophagia bacterium
GGGAAATCCTGCCCGTCTTTTTCGACGATTTGAAGCGGCTGGAGCACGATTACGGCAACGCGATCGAGGTGGAGATCAAAGATTTCGAGTCCACCATTCGCACCAAAAGCGGCGAAGCGATCTTGTGTAGCTGGCACGCGCGGCCACTCATGGACAGTCAGAATCGCCGGGTCGGCGCCATGGCGCTGGGCCGGGACATCACCGAGTACAAGCGGCTCCAAAACGAGCTGGAAGATTATGCCAAGAATCTCGAGACCAAGGTGAAACAGCGTACCATCGAGTTGCAGGCAAAGGTGGAACAGCTCGCAAAGCTGCTGGAGATCGGTGAGGAAATACGTCTGAACGTGGACATCGATGTGGTGGTCAACAAGATCTGCGAGGCGGTCAAATCTCTGGGCTGGCGAAAGGTGATCATTTCGCTGCGGGATTTCGAGACCCAGACATCTCGCGCGGTGGCTACCGCAGGGCTTACGCCGGATAAAGTGGAAGAGGTGATGGGCTGGGGTGAGATTCCATTCGAGCACACCGAGAAGTACCTGAAAGAAGCTTTCCGGGTGAGCAATTCCTATTTTATCCCGCAGGAAGCGAATCTCCTGGCTGAAGACACGCCTTACTCCATTTATACGGATTTAGGAGAAGCTTCGCCGGGGCAGTGGCAGTCTCTCGATGCCTTGCTCGTTCCCATTCGCACCAAAGATCGTATCCTCGGCGTCATCAGTGTGGACGATCCGGTGGACCGGAGGCGGCCGGATGTCAACCGCATTCGGGATCTGGAGGTTTTCGCAGACAAGGCCGCGCTGGCCATCGAGAACGCGCATCTCTGGAACGTACACAAGGAGAACGAGCGTCGCGCCAAGTTGCTGGCGGAAATGAGCCAGCTTTTTCATGCCAGTCTCGACATGCACGAGGTTCTGGAAGCGATCGTTCACAAAGGCGGCAAGGTCCTGGGCGATTTTTGCAGCCTGCTGCTGCTGGATGAGAAGGGCGAAGGCCTGGAACCGCAGACAACCTACCACAAGAATCCCCGAATGGTGGATTATTTCATGAAAGGCCTGGAGGCGCATCCCTGCAAAGCCGGGGAAGGGTTTATCGGCCAGGTGGTGGCGACGGGAAAACCCTTCCTGGATTCGCACCCCTTTCCGCAGATAAAGGGTGGCTTCGCGGAGACGCCATTTGCACAGCTTCACGAATTCAGTCCCATCTCCTCTGTCATCGTGGTGCCGTTGCGCATTCGAGGCCGCATCATCGGGGTGATGACCTACCTGTACTGCGATGTCAACCGCCGCTATAAGGCCGACGGGCTCAAACTTGCGCAGGAGATGGCGGACCGGGCTGCCCTGGCCATCGAAAACGCACGGCTGTTCCGCGAGGCGGGAGAAAAGGCGCGTGAACTGGAAAAGGCCAGCAAAATGAAGTCTGAGTTTTTGGCCAATGTGTCGCACGAACTGCGCACGCCGCTGAACGCCATCATCACCATTTCGGACATTCTTTTGCGCGAGTACCCGGCCGAACCGGATGCGGAACAGGTCAAGCAATTGCAGATCATTCAGCGCAGCGGCAAGAACCTGCTCAACCTCATCAACGACATTCTCGATGTCTCTAAAATCGAATCTGGTCGAGTGGAGGCCATCTTCTCCAAGATCCCCATCCGGGCTCTTGTGGAGGACACCCTGGAGCGCATTCGGCCGCTGTGCGTGGAAAAGGGGTTGAAGCTGGAATACGAGTGCGCCAAGGCGGTGCCCGAATTCATTTATTCCGACGAGGACAAGCTGAACAAGGCCCTGACCAACGTTTTGAGCAACGCGGTGAAGTTCACCCGCAAGGGCAAGGTGGCCGTGCGCGTGGATGTGGAAGTGGGGGAAAAGCTGCGCATCGAGGTTTCGGATACGGGCATCGGCATTCCCCAGGACCGCATCGATGACATCTTCGAGGAGTTTCAGCAGGTGGACAGTTCGGATTCGCGGATTTACGGCGGGACAGGCCTGGGACTTTCCATCACCCGCAGGGTGCTGAACCTCATCGGCGGGTCGGTCTCCGTGCGAAGCCAGTTGGGTAAGGGCTCGACCTTTACGCTTCTGATTCCACTGCGCACCGAACCGCAAGTTGACCAGCAAGAGGAGCACCCACATGCGCCGCAACCCGTTTTGACGCCTGAACCCGTGGAGCCCATCGAGTTCGACGTAACGGACGATCGCGAACATCTGGACGGCGCGAAGAAGGTGATCCTCGTGGTGGATGACGAGCGAGAAGCGCTTTACATCATGAGAAAATACCTCCACGACCGGAACTACCAGGTGATTTTTCCCGCCAACGGCGAGGATGTCGTCGGACTGGCCAAACAGTACCGGCCGTTTGCCATCACGCTGGATATTATCATGCCCAAGAAGAATGGCTGGGAAATCCTGGAGGAGCTTAAGACCGACGCCGCCACGAGAGAGATCCCGGTCATCGTGACCTCCATTCTTGCCGAACGGGAGCGGGCGTTTGAAATGGGTGCAGACGAGTATTTGATGAAGCCCTTCGAACCGCAAAAACTGCACGTTTTGCTCGCCACCCTCGAGTCCCGCTTGAAGAAAAAACGCGTTGTGCTGGATTTGCCGAAATTCTTCAAGGACAAGACACGTGGGCTCGGCAAGAGGCTTTCGTTCACCAAAGGAAATGGCAACGGTTCGGCCCCGCGGCACAAGATTCTGCTGGTGGATGACGACAAAGACACCCAGTACGCCATCCACTATGTTCTGGAGAAAGCTGGCTACGAAGTATTCTTCGCGGACGAAGGTCAAGAAGCCATCAAGCGGGCACAGGCCTATCGGCCGGATCTCATCCTGATGGATATCATGATGCCGGGCATCGACGGCTACGAGGCCACCCGCCGCCTGAAAAGGATGGACGATTTCAAAAACACCCCCATCGTGGCGATGACCGCGAAGGCCATGAAAGGCGACCGTGAGAAGACCGCGCTGGCCGGTTGTGACGATTACATCGCCAAGCCGTTCATGAGCCACGAGATTCTGCACATGGTTGAAAAGTGGTTGCCGGCGCAGCGCCGCGACTGACTGCATTCCTGCAGCACACATCCCCACGTCTCCCCCTGTGCTACCGAGTTCTTCCCCGGACCAAACGGAGCAAAATTGTCATTTTTCCAGACGCATGTTTCATAATGGAACAGTTTCGTGGGGCACTGCCCACAATATTGCCCCGGGGTGCCGCGTCGCGCTGGGCCGTGAGGCTGATTTTCCCGGAATCCGCGGAAAATACTTCTTGTTTTCTTAAAGAGAACGTCTACACGACGATAGAAGGGTGAGCGTTGCCGGCGAGCGTAAAACGTGTACGGTGTGTACATCCTGCGGCAATTGCGGTTTTTGAGCACCGGTGAGGAGTTTGCTTGCGCTGCTAAGAGGAAGGCTGCAGGTCTTGTAGAATCAAGGGCGTACGACTCTTTTGTGAGATTTGAATCGGTCGAAGGGAAAGATGGCATCCAAGTTGCAACCATGCGTCCGAGTAAATGCATATCATACCGAAAGAGGGGTGTATGATGAGAGACCGCGCTTACCATCGTTCTTTTGACTTGTTGCCGGCCATCGTCTTTTTGCTCCTGGGGTTTTGTACTTGGCGTCCGGCTTTAGCCGTGGATCCGGGTCGTAAGATCGAAATCCACAACGTGACCCGCTCGGTGGACCTGCTCGAGGTCGACCCGCGATTTGCAGAGCATGACCAGAGTATTCTGTTTCTTTACTTTACCGGGGACCCGACTTCCCCAAGACCCTGGGACTACGGTCTTGCAAAAACAGACCTCGATGGAAAACACGTGGAGGCGCTGTTGAGTTCTGGGGTGGTGGATTACGCGGTGGACCCCAACGGCGAAGAGATTCTGGTGCTGCAGGCTGGGCCGGACACGGGTTTTCCTATTGACCAGGACGAGTTTTATCGTCAGGTGATGGCC
>CAYQOI010000009.1:10504-18556 GCA_964419085.1 uncultured Cytophagia bacterium
ACGCATCCTGTACAAGCACCGCTTTTCCCCCTTGATGGCCTGGCAGATCGTGCGACTCGACCTGGCTAGCCGGCGGACCGAGTTGGTGGTACGCTCCGTCGGGCGTCCCCTGTCTGAGGGCTACCGGCGGTTAGGCGTCGGCTCCCTGCCGGATTTCGCCTCGGGTTTGCTGGTGTCTGAAAGTCCCGAAGGCAAGCACCGTGTGACGTTTCGGCGCCGGACGGAGGACGGGCTGGTCTATTTTGATCTTACGACACCCGACGACAACGGGAGTCAGCAGAGCATCTTCGAGACCGAGAGTTGGAACACCTACTCGCACATCGCCTGGGTGCCGACGGTCTTGTGGCTCGACGAAGAGTCGTTTTTGACCCTCGGGTTTGTGAGCGACTTCGACCCGACTTTTCCGCAGAGTCGCGGCGAGTTCTCCATCGTGAAGGTCGATCTTGCGACGCGGGAGATGACGATTCTCTACCACGACCGCAATTTGAACCCTTTCCCACGCTTCGTGCTCGATGCGAAAGAGCCCGCCCTGCTTTTCCAACGCACAACGCCCGATCGAGACCAGACCGAACTTTGTCGTTTAAACTTGAACGACAATCGTGTCGATCTGATCTATCGGGTTCCGGGAGAGTTGGGACAGGTGAGATTCTCCAGAACGGGCGACAGCGTGGTGCTTTCGCAGCGTCTGGGTGAAAACTTCGACATCATCCGGCTGGTGCTGGATCGCGGGGCGGACTTGAGATTTGCCGGTAGATGAGCCGAGAAGGAAAATCCGGCCAAAGGTTAAATTTTCGACAATTTTATTGCTTTTCTCGTGAATGACGCTTATTATCCCACTATGTTTGCGAAAGAGCTACAAGCAGCGACCGAAATCGTCAGGGAAGCGGGAAAGATCGTTCTGAGCTTTTATCACATGGATTACGAGGTTCAGTTCAAGAACGAAAAAGAACCCGTCACGCAGGCGGATCACGCCTCCAACGATTACATCACCGGGAGACTGCGCGAGCTGTTCCCCGAAGACGGGATTCTGGCGGAAGAATCCAAAGACGACCTGAGTCGGCTGGAGAAAAAGCGGGTTTGGCTGGTGGATCCCATGGACGGTACCCGCGAGTTCATCGACAAGGTGGGGCAATTCTCCGTGATGATCGGTCTGGTGAAAAACGGACGTCCGGTTCTGGGCGTAGTCTACCAGCCTACTACGGACACGCTTTTTTATGCGGCGAAGGACCGCGGCGCGTTCGTGACCCGGAACGGCGCTTCAAGAGCCTTGAAGGTCTCCGATATCGTCGACCCCAGCGAGATGCGGCTGGTGGTGAGCCGCTCCCACCGCTCTCACCTGGTAGATGCGATGAAGGAGTCGCTGGGAATCGAGAAGGAGGTCTCCTCGGGCAGTGTGGGCTTAAAGGTGGGGTTGATGGTGGAGCAGAAGAGCGATCTGTATTTGCATCCGAATTCCAAGACCAAGGAGTGGGATACCTGTGCCCCGGAGATCATCCTGCGCGAAGCCGGTGGCCGGATTTCCGATTGCTGGGGTGAGCCGCTGAGGTACAACAAAGAGAATGTGTTTAACCACAAGGGCTTTGTTGCCAGCAACGGGCGGTCCCATTTTGAGATCGTCGAGAAGATCAAGCCGTTTTTGGATCAGATGGATTAGGCCTGATTTCGAAGGTTTTGGACTCCCCGAGATTTTCAAAGTGCGCAGGTAAGACTGCGCATTTTTGTTTTGGTGCAATTTCCCTTTACTTTTCTTTGTTACTTTAATAAATTGGCTGTGTGAACAGCTCCAGTCGATCCATAGGGAGGTTGGTTTGCGGTGATTTCATCCATCAGAAAACGAAGCTGGCTTTTTCGCGTAACCTGGCCGGTCACGCATTATTTGCTCACGAACATTTCGGTCACCATCGGATATATTTTCTTCAAAGTCTTCAACCACACGGTTGTCATAGGCAAGGAGAATGTTCCGCAACGGCCCAACACGCTGCTGCTTTCCAACCACCAGAGCATGATCGACAGCTTCCTGGTGGGATTGTTTGCATTTTATCCGCGTTCCTGGTGGCGGCCGGACTTGCTGCCGTGGAACCCTGCGGCGGAGGAGAATTTTTACCGCAATTCTTTCCTGTCGTGGTTTGCCGACAATTGGAAGTGCATTCCTGTCAAGCGGGGCCGCAAAGACGTGGGCGCGATTTTTAGGATGGCCGAGGCGCTGCGCACCAGCCCCATGACGCTGTTTCCGGAAGGCACCCGGTCCCGAGATGGCTCCATCGGGCGGCCGCGCGGGGGCGCCGGACTTCTGGTTCTGGAGACGAAGCCTGCGGTGATTCCTGTCTGCATCGACGGCATGCAACGCCTGCTTCCCATCGGCAAGATTTTTCCGAGAATCTTCAAGACCATCTACGTTTACTACGGCAAACCGTTGGACCTGTCCGAATTCTACGGCAAGGAAAAAAGCAAGGAAGTCGCTCAGGCCATCATGGAACGAGTGATGGAAAACATTCGGCGCATGCGGTCGGAAATAGAAGTTATGAAGAACAAAAAGCGCGCCTTCTCTCTGCGTGCCCTCCTCTTCGGCAAAAAGGTTGGCCGCCAGGAAGCGCTGTAACCGCCTGGTGCCATCGGTAAGATTTTTCTTTTCATTTATTCCGAGATTTCTTAGATTTGGTCGTTTCCCGCGTTTTGAAAAAAAGCGGGGTCGATGGTTTTGTTACGACGAGGTGGAAACTCCACATGGACAAGTTTACACTGAGAGGCATCATCTATTCTTCCCTCAGCACGCTGGGTCTGGGTTATGAACTGTATGCGGTGCACCCTCCCAGGATGTTTTTGATTGTCATGTACAGCCTCGTCATCGTGATCGGCCTGCTGTGCATTTTCGCCATCGAAGAACGTTCCTGATCGTCTGGGGTCTCATGAAGTTTCGAGTTGTTTTCCTATTCCTGATCGTCCTTCCTGGTTTACTTTTTCTGTTTTTCTACAAGGCCGAGCGTTCGCCTGGTGCCATTCGCAGTGAAGAGCAGATCCAGGTTCTCAGCAGTCAGGGCCGCAGTCTCACCCTGGCTTTTACGCCGCAAACGTGGTCTGTCCAGACGCAAACCATTTCCGGTGAAGACGTTGTGCACATGATTTTTCCAGGCGCGGTGTCGGGAGATTCCGCGGGCCTGCCGGACATTCCCTACGCACCCGTGGTGTTGGGCATGCCCGTTGGCAGCCGGGTTTCGGTGCAGATTGTGGAGTCGGAATTTGAGACCATCGGCTCCACCAAGCTCGCGCCGGTTCCAACGGCCAAATTGGTGGATGGCTGGCCTGAAGATCGCTACGTGTTTGACCCGAAGGTCTATCGCGGCGCGGCGGCCTTCCCGGCACAGCTCGTCCAGGTGGACCAGCCGGGTTTCCTCCGGGACCAGCAGGTTGTGAGCCTGCGCGTGGCGGGTCTGCAGTATTTGCCACAGAAAAAACAGGTGCGGCGAGTCAAACGTCTGGTGCTGCGGGTAGACTTCATTGGCGGGCAAAGTTCGCCCAACCGGTCGATCACGAGATATTCTCAAAATGAAGAAGCCTGGTACCGCCACACGCTGGCCAATTATGAACAGGCCCGCTCCTGGCGTCAGGTCAGGGAAAAAACGTCTCGGCGCATTCAGAGTTCGGAGACTTCCTTGGCCGCGTCCACCCTTTACCAGTTTCGCATAAGCGAAGAAGGCATGTACCGCATCGATGGTCGATTCATCGAGGACAATTTGCCGGACGTGAATCTGAGCGACATCGATCCTGCCAGAATCCGTCTGTTCAACAACGGCGGTCGTGAATTGCCGCGCGACATCGGGGCCGCGCGACCGCAAGGGTTGGTGGAAAACGCGATTTTTGTGGACGACGGCGGGGACGGTCGCTTCGACCGCGACGATTTCATTCTTTTTTACGGCATCGGGGTCCAGGGTTGGGAGTACGATCCCGTGACCCGCAAGTTCTCGCACTACATCAATCACTATGTGCGGGACAATATCTACTGGCTCTCCTTTGACGGCGACCAGCCCGGCAAACGCATGGAGATGGTAACCGGCTCGCCCGCGGGGCCAGAGGTCCGGACATATCAGGGCCTTGCTTTTGTGGAAGACGAGCTGTTGAACCCCCTCAAGTCCGGTCTGAATTGGTTTGGTCGCCAATTCGATTTGTCCAGCCGCACCCAGACGTACACGCTTTCGCTCCCGAACGCGCTGGCCAATGCGCGCGCCGAGCTGCGGTTCCGTTTCATCGCCAAGACCCAGGGATTGCACCGCTTTTCCATTTCGGTAAACGACAACCTTCTGGGGACCAGACAGGTCAACGGGCCGTTTCCCGATTTTGGCGAGTTTCTTGCGCTGCGTGCATTTCCGGTGACGCTCACGTTGGACAATCAACTGAAGCCCGGTTCCAATCAGGTGCAGATCTTGTATTCGCACAGTGCCAGTTTCGGTCAGGCTTTGCTGGATTGGTTTGAGTTGCTCTACCCCGCGGAACTCAACGCGGTCGAGGATGAGCTCGCATTTACTGTCCTGCCGGATTCCGGAGTGAAAACCTACCGGGTAGACGGCTTTTCCGCCGCCCCGCGGGTCTTCGATGTCACCGACTTTGCCGAGGTCAAGGAGGTGACCGGCGGCTCATTCCAGGGTGGAAGCTTGCGGTTTGCTGCGTTCCAGACGCCGTCCCGACCCGCACGTTACATTGCACTTACTTCGGACAAGTTCAAGACCCCAGAGGCCGTGGAGCGGGTTCAGTTTACGGACCTGCGGGGCCCGGACCACGGCGCGGAATATGTGATCATCACGCACGAAGATTTTTACTCCGACGCGCTGCGCCTGGAAGGGCTGCGAGAGAACCTCAGTCCGAAGAACCGGCTCTCCACCGAGGTGGTGAAGATCGATGACGTTTACGACAATTTCTCCGGCGGCCTGATGGATCCGGTGGCCATTCGCGATTTCTTGAAATGGGCCTACGACCACTGGAATCCGCGGCCGCTCTACGTTTTGCTTTTCGGCGACGGCGATTACGACTACAAGAATCTGGTGAGTAAGAGCGACAAAAACTGGATTCCGCCGTTTCAGACCGACGAGCTGGCCACCTCCACCGAGTTGAGGCAGTTAGTGAGCCGGGCCACCGACAGTTGGTACACATACCTCGTCGGCAACGATCGCGTCATGGATTTGGCCATCGGGCGGATCAACGCGCAAACTCCCGAGGAAGCGAAGAATGCTGTGGACAAGGTGATCGCTTACGAGACGCAACCGTTGCGCGGGAACTGGCGGAACACGATTACCATCGTCGGGGATGACGAGCTGGTCACGGGCGGCCGTCCCAGCGCGGCCGACAACCTGCACATCGAGCAGGCGGAAATGATCGCGGAGTTTCACACTCCAAAGCACTTCGATGTAAAAAAGATCTATCTCACGGAATTCCCGAAGGTCGCCAGCGCCTCGGCGTCTGGGATTGTCAAACCCGCGGCCAAAGAAGCGTTGTTGCGCCAGATGAACCAGGGTACGCTGGTCGTCAATTACATCGGGCACGGCAATTCCGGCCAGTGGGCGCATGAGCAGATTTTTCTGAAATCCGATGATGACCGCGTGCTGAATTTCGATACGCCGATTTTTTTCGTTGCGGCAACATGTGACTGGGCACTTTTCGATGACCCTACAGAGGAGAGTCAGGCAGAGGAACTGATGTTAGTGGAGAGAAGGGGCGCCATCGCCATGCTTTCCTCCACCAGACTGGTCTTTTCCACTCAGAATTTCCAATTCAATGCAACGTACTACGACAAACTGTTTTCCCCTACCGGACCCACGGCGAGGATCGGTGATGCCTTCGTGGAGGCCCGGACCACGTTTGGTAGCCGGAATGTGGTAAACAACGAGAAGTTCCACATCTATGGCGACCCGACGCTGCGCCTGGCTTCACCCGAGGCGCAAGCGGTCATCACGTCGATGACACCGGACTCGATCCTGGCTCTGGCCACCACGCACGTCCAGGGGGAGGTTCGTGTGAACGGCCAAATCGCTACGGACTTTAACGGAACCGCGCTGGTCAACACCTTTGATTCCAGGAAATTCGTTCAGTACATTCCCGAGGCGGGAACTGCCCCACCGTACTTTTTGCCCGGCAATTCCATCTATCGCGGCAACGTGCCGGTCAAAAACGGCCGGTTTACCGCCAGTTTCGTCGTCCCAAAAGATATATCCTACGGGGGCAAACAGGCGCGAGTGAGCGTCTACTTTTGGAATGATGAGACCGACGGTGCCGGCTTCCGGAATGACATCAAAGTGAGCAGCTCCACCTCGAATCTGGTGGACACCAGAGGGCCGGCGGTCAGGCTTTTCTTTTCCGGCTACGAGAATTTTACCACCGGAGACATTGTGAACGAGGACGTGACCCTGGTCGTCGAAGTGTCCGATTCCACCAGCGGCGTCAACATCGCGGGAGAAATCGGGCACCAATTGACCCTGAGCATCGATCCCGACAGGACGACGTGTCTTTCGGAGCTCAACCGATTTCAAGGCGTCACCACCATCGACCTCACCGACCTGTTTCGTTTTGACGAGGGCAGCCACGTTCGCGGTCGGGTGGAATTTCCTCTAAGATTTCCGCGGGAGGTCGATATCGGAGGTAGGAAAGTGCAGTGCGTTGACGAAAATGGCGAAGATCGACATATGCTGGTTGTGAAAGCGTGGGACAATGCCAACAATTCGTCCACGGCCTCCGTGGAGGTGCTGGTCGCGCACGAGGAGGGACTGGTCATCGATCGGGTGATGAACTATCCGAATCCTTTTTCAGATAAGACCACGTTCACGTTCATCACCAACCAGGATTTGGAGAGCGTGCGGATCAAGATATACACGGTTTCCGGACAATTGATTCGGACCCTGGAATATCCTTTCGCAACCAGCGGTTTTAACATGATAGAATGGGACGGTCGAGATGCACAGGGAGATGTGCCATCCAATGGCGTTTATCTTTACAAGCTGATTGCGAGAGCGCAGGGCTCAAGTGGGCCCTTACAGAAGGAAGTGGTTGGCAGATTGGCAATCATCCGTTGAGTACACCTACAACTAACCAAAGGGTATGGAAATGGTCAAAAAGAGTGCACTGGTTTTTGTTTTAGCCATTTTTGCGATGGTGATTATCTCGTTTAAGCTGGGGCCCACCAGCGGGCTGGCTTTGAACGACAAAGAGAAGAAAGAAGAGATTCAGTGGCTGAGTTTCGATAAGGGATTGGAACTGGCAAAAAAGCAAAAGAAAATGTTGGTGGTAGACATCTACACAGATTGGTGCCACTGGTGCAAGGTGATGGAAAAGGACACCTATGGCAACAAGCAGGTGATCGACTTCGCCAAAAGCAACGCGGTGATGGCCAAGCTGAACGCTGAATCGACCGAGAAGTTCAAGTTCAAAGATGCTTTCTACACCGGTCGCGAGCTGTCGATGATGCTGGGGGTGGAAGGTTTCCCCACCACCGCATTCATGACCTCCGACGGCGAGCTTATCACTAAGATCGCAGGGTTCATCCCGCCGGACAAATTCAACATGATCATGAAATACCTGGCCGGCAACTGGTATGAAAAGATGGAGTTTAATGAATTCGTCAAAAAGCAAGAGGCCAAAAACAAGAGTTGAGGTCTACTCCAAACCGGATTGTCATCTTTGCGATGATGCGAAAGCCGTTTTATTGGAGGTTGGGCGAGAATTCAACCTGGAAATCCGAGAAATCGACATAACACGCGATCCTGAGCTGTTCGAGCAATATAAGCATGCCATTCCGGTGGTGTTTATCGACGGTCGGAAAGCGTTTAAGTATCGAGTGGACAAAGAGCAGTTGCGCAAACGGTTGCGCAGACTAAACTGAACAAAACTGTCCGTCCTAATTTGAAAAAGGTGCTGTTTGTGAAAAACGAGCAGCACTTTTTTTTCGTGTCAGCGAAATCCGCATTCGTCTTGTTTGGGCAATTGTGTTGATTTCGTCAAAAAAGTTTGTATATTAGGGGCATCTTACCGGTAATTCTTTTAAACATATCAATAAGGAGGTCAAGAGAATGG
>CAYQOI010000010.1:0-18376 GCA_964419085.1 uncultured Cytophagia bacterium
GCGCTACCCTCGGTTTGGGTGTTTAACGCCTTCGGCGTGGGCTACCTGTTTACCCACTCAAATCAACGTAGATCCCTCGATCTTGTCCACGCGCTCAAGCTCCTTCGCTTGGGTGTCTGGCTACCTTTCGCTTCCATTTTTCTTCGTCGGAACTATCACGTAAATCAGCGTCAATATCGTCTTGGTGGTCGAAGTAGTAGGCGAGAGCAGAATGAACCTGAGCAGGAGAGAGATGTGTAAGCGTCGCAAGAATCTCATCCACATCCATTCCCATCTGGTAATAACCAGCGATAGTACGAACAGTGATTCTCGTGCCCTCAATTATGGGAGCGCCGTGCGCGATTTCTGGACTTGAAGTAATATATGGGTAGTGGAGTTTTTGAGCGGGTAAACTCATGATCATTTGACCTCTTTTTGTCAAATTTCAATTTATAGAAAATTACACTTGTTTTCAACCAGTTATTACGCCCACGAGTTTTGCCACCGAAACACAACAGGGGAAGAACACGAGAAAACAGTCATTCTTCTCTCCTCATCGGCGAAGCTCAAAGCTGTGCACACAATACTCCGCCGATGCCTTTGAGGCACTGCAGGTGGGGCTGACTTTCGCGGCTCGCCGGACGCGTTTCTGGCGCGAGTCACCGAGTTTGTGAACGGCCGGCAGCAGCCCTTCAGGAAAGCAGGAAATTCACGCCGATCAGCGCGATGATCAGATGCAGGATGGCCAGGTATGCGAAGATAATGTTTAGAATCTGCTGCAACGACAGCGCACCGATGTTGATTTCACCCCCATCTTTGGTGGACAAAATCGGGGATTTTACGGTGAACCGCAAATACAAAGACGCCAAAACGCCAAACAGCCCAAACAAGATGACGATTACCGATATAATAGTCATGACTCCCTCCTGGGTTTGCAAGGTTTCACTCCACACGCAAAATCACTTTGCCGATGCTTTTGCGACTCTGCAGGTAGGTCTGCGCTTCTGCGGCTTGCTCGAAGGGAAACACCTTGCCGATGATGGGCTTGAGTTTTCCTTCTTCGGCCCAGCCCAGCAGCCGGGCGAAGGATTCGTTGAACAGCTCCAGGTACTCAAACAAGTAAACCAGGTTGTACCCGGCGATACTTTTGTTGTCGGTCATCAGATGGTACGGATTGAACCGGGGCAGGCGCAGATATTTTATCGCCAGTTTAGGCCAGTTCACCTTTCCCCCGGAAGGCATCAGGTCGCTGAGCCCGAAAATGATGTGCCGCCCCATGGGGTTGAGCAACTTGTAGCCACGGCGGAAGGTGGATCCGCCCACCGAATCCATGATCAGGTCGACCCCGCGGGCACTCTTGCGCACCTCTTTTGCGAAATCCTGTGTGCGGTAGTTGATCACATGCTTCACGCCTTGTTCCCGCAGAAACTTCACTTTCTCTTCCGAGCCGCAGGTCGCGAAAATCTGTGCGTTGAAAATCCTGGCGATCTGAACCGCGGCCGTGCCCACCCCGCCTGCCGCAGAATGAATGAGCACGGTCTCCCCTGGCTGCAGGTGTCCCAGATTGACGAGACCGTGGTACGCGGTCAAATAGGTGGTGGGGAACCCCGCAGCCTCCTCGAAGGAAAAGGCCTGCGGCATTTTGCGAACCAACGTCTGATCCAGAACGAGATAGGTCCGGTACGCCCCGAAACGTGTGACCCCGATCACGCGGTCGCCCGGTTGAACGCTTTGCACTTCCTCCCCCACTTTGTCCACCACACCGGACACTTCGAAGCCGGGTGCAAAAGGCGGTTTGGGAGAAGCTTTGTACAAACCCAGACGCTCGAAGATATCGGCAAAATTCAAGCCGGCCGCCTTGACCTGAATCCCCACTTCCCCGGGACCCGGTGTGCGCACTTCCTCCTCCCGGAGGCGCAGAACCTCCGGGCCGCCGAATCGGGTGATCTCAACAACTTTTGCCTTCATGCTTCCTCCAGCTCCATTTCGATAATCCTGACCTCCGCGCGTTCCAGTGCCTGCTTCATCAACTCATCGAGCTCCAAACGGCGCTCTGCCGCGTGTATCGCCCGGGGATGCGCGCGGGTCTCCGCGTTGCGCGGCACGAACAGCGAACAACAGTCGTCGTACGGTGCAATGGAAATCTCGAAGGTGCCGATTTCTCTGGCTTTCTCCACGATCTCCTCTTTGTCGTAGCCGGCGAGCGGGCGCAAGATAGGTAGATGAGCCGCTTCGCTCACCGCGCGCAAGTTGCTCAGCGTCTGCGAGGCCACCTGACCGACACTGTCGCCGGTGACCAGGGCCCGGGCCTTTTCAGCGACCGCGATGCGCTCGGCGAGCCGGAGCATGTACCGGCGGTAAAGCAGCACCCGCAGCTCAGCGGGCGCAGAGGTCATGATTTGCTTCTGAATCTCGATGAACGGCACAAAAAAGATCTTTGCGCGGTACTGGTACCGGCTCAGCACCTGCACCAACCGCGCCGCGTTCTCCTGCGACGCCTGATCAGTAAAAGGTTGGCTGTGAAAATGAACGTACACGAGGTCCACTCCACGCTTGAGCATGAGATAGGACGCCACCGGAGAATCGATGCCGGAGGAGAGCAGGCTCACCGCCCGCTCGCTGACGCCCACCGGTAGGCCGCGCAGACCGCGTATCTTCTCGCAGTACACCAGCGCGCGGTTGGCAACCAGCTCGATGAAACAGGTGCAGTCCGGGTTGTTCAAATCCACGCGCTTGTTGCAGTGCTGCTGCACGTGCGCGCCCACTTCACGATTGATCTCCACCGAATTGAGCGGGAAATGCTTTTCGGCCCGGCTGGCAGAGATCTTAAAGGAGTCGAAGGTTTCGTCTTTCAGGCAGTCCCAGGCGGCCGCTTTGATGGCCGTGAGATCCTGGGGCACGGAGACCGCAAAACTGAAATTGGCGATGCCGAACACCCGCTCCAGCCTCTTGCGGACAACGCGATCTTCCGGTACGGGAGGGGAAAAAGAGACGATGAACCTGCCGTACAGCCGCTCGACTTTTGCCGAGCCAACGCTTGCCAGCACGGTCTTGATGTTTCGAGCCAATCGCTTCTCGAAAAAACTGCGATTCTTGCCCTTCAGTGCGATCTCACCGTAGTGAATGAGTACGACTTTTTGTTGAGACGCGTCCAAATGCCCTCCAGGTTGTGCCAAACAAAGAAGGCACGGTCACACAGACCATGCCTCTCGCTCCTCCTCCTTAAACCGGAACGATTTCACGTTAATTTAACCTTCTCGCCGGAAAAGTCAAGGTTTTTTGTGGTCCTCACGGCCGGAGTTGCGCAGCGAAATCGCTTTCCCTGGCCTGAATAATCCGCAACTTGCCTGTCACTTTGGGAATCTTCTTAGCAAACAAGCACTTAAATAGCTGACAAGACGCCTTCTGAGGGACTGACGGGCTCGCAGGAATCGACCGTAAACCACCCAATGTGCGGATTATCCTGGGGGCTAGGCGAGCTCTTCCAGGCGCTCGCGGGCCGGCGAATGCGCGGCATTCTCTTTCAGCGCTTTCCGGAACATCTCTTTCGCTCGATCTTTGTGACCGCTCACCGAGTAGTGCGACCCGAGCTTAAAGTACAGGTCATCTCGTCCGACGCCGGAGGCCCCTGAAATGAGGTCCACGCAACTGCAGCCAAAATGTCTTTTCACCTTTTCCGAATTTTCCAGCAAGAATGCGAGCAGAAGGACATTGTTGCGGTACTCGGAAATCAGCGCGGTGAGAATCTCGATTCCTTCGTCGAAAAGCTCGTCGATGCGTGCGATGTTCACCTTGAGGTTTTCTTTGGTCCTCTGGAACGTCTCGCTTTGCTCTACATAGTGCTCCATGACGTACTTGAGCTCGCGGGCCACCGTCACTTTGTGGAAAAGCAGCCCGATGTTGTTCATGAACTCGATCTCCAGGTGGTTGGGAGTGAATTTGTCCGCCTTTTCGAACCTGTGCTTTTGAGGATCCAGGAGCCGTTTGAACAGCAAGTGATGGTCTTCTTTGATTTCGAACAGCATTTCGCTGATTTCCCGGAGCCGCTCGAACGACGGGAAATTGCCCTTGCGCAGCATCCGGTTGAACTCTTTGAACCTGCCGCGCGCCTCCAAATAAAGCATCACCATATTCTTGATCTTCCAGTCCTTGATGCGCACGAGATATGGCTTCACACCATCAGATTTGCTCATCTCTGTCTCCTCCTCGGTCATAATTTGCCGGAACCGCTTGGTTTGCTGCCTCCGCGCGGGATGCCATGGGATGAAGGGCCCCGCACGCGACCGGTCAGCCAATCCACCAGCAGGGCATGCTCGGTCTCGGTGGGGTCGGCCTTAGGTTCGATGACGCACTGGGCATCTTCCCTTTGGGCGACGGTGACGGGCAGCACCAGCTCTTCGTCCCCCCGGCGGACCCGCAGTTTGATTGTGGACCCCACTTTCCTTTCTTCGATCATTCGCTTAAACTCCGCAAGCGTGGTGATGCGTTCCCCCTCGACAGCGAGAAGATAATCGCCGGCTTGCAGACCGGCTTGTTCTGCCGCGCTGCCACGCTGCACCAGCACAACGCGGTGGCGCGGCCCCAGGAAGAAAACTCGCCCGATATCTGGCAGCCATCTCGAACTCAAAAAAAAGTCCAGTCCTGCATAGCCCAGGACTTCGCGGTAGGGCAGGTCCTCGGTGCCCGCGACGTACCGGCGGAAGAAGTCGGAAAAATCACGGCCGGTTAGCTCCTCCACCGCCCGCTGAATGTCACCGTGCCGAAAGCCTTTATTCTGTCTGGCGTAGTGTTCGTTCATAAACCGCATGAGATCGTCCAGGCTGACTCGATTGTCCGTCACGTGCCGCATCTGGAGGTCCAGCAGCCAGCCCAGGAGTAACCCTTTAACGTAGTAAGAGACGCCGGCGTGGCCGTAACCTCGTTCCCAGATATTCCAGCTCACTTGCTCCACACTCACGTTGCGGCGGTCCGCGGCTTCCTGGTGCCGCTCGACCTGGAAGGCCAGTTCCCTGAGCAAGCGTTGCACGGTCCAGAGACCACTCCGCACCAACGTCAGCCCTTCGTAGTAGCTGGTGACCCCTTCGCTAAACCACAAGTCCCGGGTTCGAACCTCGCGGGTGTAGTCGAACGGCCCCAACACCGCAGGCCGGATGCGCTTGACATTCCAAAGGTGGAAAAACTCGTGCGCAGTCACCTCCGCGGCCGAGAGAACGCTTTGCGCCAGCCGGGTACCTGCCAGGCCGATTACGGTGGAATTGCGGTGCTCCAATCCCCCGCCGCTTCGCCTGCCAGGGAAAACATTGTAGAAAAACACGTACTTATCGAATGGCGTTTCACCAAACAGCCCGGTCTCATAGGCACAGATCTTCTTGACCATCACGGCAAAGCTGTCCGCCGCGAATCCGTCGGCACCTCGAAAGACCAGATCCACGGGCTTCTCCCCCAGGTACACCCGATAGCGACGAAACAGCCCCATCTCGGTGGGCGCATCGATCAAGGCGTCGTAGTTGTCCGCTACGTAGACGGTGGAATCGCGCACCGCATCCAGCGCGGAAGTGATGCGCCAGCCGTCAGGCAGGTGGTAACTCACCTGCACCGGGTCTTCTTTGTGGCCCTCAAGATAAAGGAAGACGTCGGGGCCCTCGATGAGCGCGTGAGTGGAATCCAGGGCGCGGCCACGCCAGGTCTCGTAAGCCGGCTCCACCTCGTACTCCACCCGCACCAGCTCACCGCGAGCCCGCACTTGCCAGCCATCCTCTGCCACTCGCTGAACCGCAAGGGGACTCCCATCCTGTGCGACGGCGTGGAGTTGGCGCACATTCTCCGCATAGTCCCGGATGCGGTACGCACCCGGCGCCCAGCGCGGCAGGCGGAAGGTCAACGGGCCGGCGGTGACGTTTTCCACGTCCATGCTGACGCGCAAGAAGGCGAACTCCTGCTCATCCACCTCTACAGTGTAGCGAATGCTCGGCGGGCGCCCGCGCTCCAGTCCCTCTGAGCGCGACCCGGCTCCAACGGTCAGACAGAGCACGGCCAAACCGAGGTAAAGAATTGTTCTGCTTTTCATCGCATCCATGATCTGCACCCACCCTGCCCTACCGCTTCGTCGTCTTTTTCCCGTTCGGTTCCTGAAAATACTTCATCTCCTTCGAGTCGTTGGCTTTGAGAATCCACATCTGCGGATCGAGTACGGGCTCGACCTTTTTGGGCACCTCGATTTCCGCGTGGCCCCCGGGCATCTCGACCTTACGCACTCTGTCGCCGAGCTTCACTTCCACCGGCATGGGAAACGGCAGATCCCCAGGCACCTGCCAGCGCAGAGACAGGCGCTTGCCGTGCCGCTCGCTCACCAGACGCGGCAGTTTGGGTTGACGCAGATAAACTTCGAAGAACCAGCTCAAATCCCGACCGGTGAGCCGGTTCACAAGCGTGATAAAATCGTCGGTGCCGACGAAACGACACTGGCGACCGTCGGTGGCGCGCTCCAACTCGGGCGTGGGGTAGACCATTTTGTGCAGCGCCTTCAGCAGCGTTTCCTTGCCGATGAGGTAGCGCAGCGTGTGCAAAATCCACGAGCCTTTGCTGTACATGTCTCCATCGCTTTCCACGTAATCCGGCGCCAGGTAATAGATCTCAACCGAGGTCCGGGAGCCCCGCGGAGCCACCGGTTGTTTGTTGCGGATTCGCCTCCGCGTTGCAGCCATCGCTTTGTGGTAGGTTTCCATGCCGTGCAATTCTTCGGCGTAGAGCGCCTGCATGTAGGAGCAAAAACCCTCGTGAATCCACATGTCCCGCCAGTCCGACGCAGTGATGACGTTCCCCCACCATTCATGGCCCAACTCGTGGTGGTGCAACCAATCGTAACCGTAGGGCCCACCGCGGTAGCGGTTTCCATAAGCGATGATGGTCTGATGCTCCATACCGAGATGAGGCGTTTCCGCGACGCCGTACTTGTCGGCCCGGAAGGGGTACGGCCCCAGCAGCCGCTCGTAAAAACGCAGGTGCTCGGAGAATTGCGGAAAAAGCTCTACGCCTTTGTCGTAGTTCTCCGGCAGCACCCAAAACGTCACCGGGATGGTGTCGCCGGCAACGCTCACATAACTCCCCTCGATGGTGCGGTAGGGCGCGATGTTCAGTGCGACGCCGTAATTGTTGATGGGCGTGGAGACGAACCAGTTGTAGGTTCGGGTGTGATCGGCATTTTCCACCACCGAGCGGAGGCGTCCGTTGGAGGCCACCACCAGAGGTTCCGGCACCGTGACCCGAATCGCCATGGAATCCGGCTCATCGGAAGGGTGGTCTTTGCACGGCCACCAGATGTCTGCGCCGTCGGTCTGACATGCGGTGGCGATCCACGGCTGGCCGGCTTCGGTCTTCGACCACACAAAGCCCCCGACCCAGGGCGGTCTGGGCGCGATACGGGGCCGACCGCCGTACTCGACCCGCACGGTTACTTTTTCCCCGGGTTGCTTTGTCCCTCCCAGACGGCTCCAGATCTGCCCGTTCTTGTGCTCAAAAGGCAGCGAACTCGGTTCCCCATTCTCCTGCAGCAAGTCCACACGCCCGACCGTAAGCAAGGAATCGAGGTCCAGCACAAACACATCGATGGGATGCACGATCTTTGCATGCACGGTCAAAGAACCCTGAATGCTGCTGTCCGCGGGATTTACGGACAGCTTCAGCTCGTAAAAGGTGACATCATACGCGGCTTCTTCCGGTTTGAGCGGGCCGCCGGATTCGGTCGGGCGCACGCCCAGTTTGCGCTGCCCCAGCGCCAGGGTGCTGTTCAGCACGAGGAGAATTCCCACCAAAAGGCCAGTTGTTTTCATCTTCCCTCCGTCAGTTAAGCGGCAAATGCTGCAGCACTTGCCAGTCCTCAATTTTTTGACCGGATCAAATAAACAGGTTTCGGCGGTCCCGGCAAAGCAACGTGCGGCAGAACCATGTCAGCGCCGGCTCCAGATGGAATTGTAGCGGGTGCCCGCGCTCAAATCGAATATCCTGCCATCTGACAATTTTGAACCTGTAGGGCATCATATTTCATTCCACCGATTCCACCACGCGTTTGAGCTGCATGCCGTGCAAACCAGACCTCAGACATGCAAAAACGAAACTCCGTGCAACTCGGGCCTTTCTCACGACCTTCAGTCAGCCGTCCCACTGATTCGTGCGGCAGAGGTCGCGCGTCTCCGGGTCTTCCGCCTGCTTCCCTCGTTCGAAGCGGTTTTCAGGGCCGATGACTGCGCGACGATGAAGGCCAGCACTTCATCCCAGACGCGCTGCTTTTCCACGTCGACGGTGATGACGTGGTAGGAACGGCTGAGATCCACCTTGCGCTTCTGAGCCGAGCCCACCTCGTTGTAGATTATGTCGGAATTGACGAATGAGACGCTGTGATCCTGAGTGGAATGAAGGATCAGAATCGGCTGGTGGATCTCTGGCAGGTCCTGGCGAACATGTCGCACCAACTGAAACAATTGCTCCACCGCGGTGAGCGGGTAACGCTGGTAGCTGCCGAGTTTCTCTTTGGCCTTGCTGTCGCTGACGTCCTCGCCCCCCTTTTTGTGGCGATATCGCACGACGGACTTGAGGAACCTCACGGCCCGGACCTGCCAGGCAGGAAACACCACCGGCGCGGAGAGCGAGACCACTCCTTGCACAGGTCGATGCGCGGCCAGATGCAGCACCAGCGTCCCCCCCATGGACAAACCGCAGGCAAACACCTCCGGACAAACGGCCGCCAACTCCTCGTACGCCTCCTTCACCCGGGTGAACCAATCGCGCCAGGTGTAATTGAACAAATCCGCCGAATGGGTGCCGTGACCCGGTAGGGTGGGAATGGAGACGGTCACGTCATGGGCTGTAAGAAACGCCCCCAGCTCCAGCAGTTCGTTGGGGCTGCCCGTAAAACCGTGCACCAACAGGCAACCCACGGGGCCCTTTTTGTCAAAAAAGTCTTGTGGCATGTGTTGCGCCTTTAACCTGAATAATTCACCAACAGGAGTTCGCAGTCATCGACCGTAAATACCGAGTTTGTGGAGTATCCGGCTCAAAGCAAGATACGGTTCAACGCCCAAAAATGCAAGCGCAAGCTGAGTTCACGCGCTCAAAGTCCCCGGAGCCGGGACGAGCCCGTTCAAACCCACTGGAAATCCAGATTTTACACAAAAATAAAAAAACTGAAAAAAACGAGATTCCTCTTGACATTGGATGGCAAAATTCATATATATAATGGAACAATATGGGGCAAAAAGGCGTAAAATGGAATAATTTGCCAGGCGACCCCATCGTCTCACCCACAAAAGGATCATGGCCTACTTTCACGACAGCTACGACTGTACCATCGATGACAACAAGCGGCTGAGCATTCCGTCCAGGTACCGGAAGGTGATGTCGCTGCTGAAGGAGAAGATCTTTGTCATTTCGACGCTGGAAAGTCCGTGCTTGACCTTCTACCCCAACTGCAAGTTCGAGGAGAAAATCGTCAAGGCCATCGATGACATGCCGGAGCTCGACGATGAGGCCAATGACCTGCGCCGCCAGATCGGTCTCCAGACCACTCTGGTTCCCATGGACAATCAAGGCCGGCTGGTTATTCCGCCGAGGTTCAGAGAATTCGCGGGAATCGAGCGGAAGGTGAAGTTGGTGGGACTCATGAACAAGTTCGAAGTCTGGAACCCGGAGCGCTACGAGCAGTACCTCAAGACAAAGGATGTGAAGGCAATCAAAACGGCCATGAAGCGCCGGGGCATTTGATGGTAAAAGCGCGAGACTTCCATGAGCCGGTTCTGGTGGACGAAGTTGTTTCTCACCTCATCCACGACAGGTCCGGCACTTATCTCGACGGCACTGCCGGCGGTGGGGGGCATGCGCAAGCCATCGTACAGGAGCTTGACGCGAAGGGCCGGCTGGTCGCACTGGACCTTGATGAAGAGGCTGTAAATCATGTGCGGCGCCGGTTGCAACAATTCGGGCAGCAGGTGATTGTGGAACAAGCGAACTTCAAGGATTTCCCGCAGGTGCTCACCGGATTGCACATCGAGAGCGTGAGCGGGATTCTGTTGGACCTGGGCGTGTCGTCCTACCAGATCGACCAGGCGGATCGGGGATTCAGTTTCAGTCGCTCGGGCGATCTGGACATGCGGATGAGCCGGAGCGGTGAGGTGACCGCGTACCACATCGTCAACACCTACTCCCTGGAGGAGCTGGAAAACGTCTTCCGGACTTACGGTGAAGAGCGCCGCGCGCGGGCGGTGGCCAGGGCCATCGTGCGACAACGGGACGTCCGTCCTCTCCAAACGACCGTGGAGTTGAAAGAAGTGGTGTCCCGAGTGCTGCCGGCGCAGCACCAGGTCAAGTCGCTGGCACGTATTTTTCAAGCGCTCCGCATCGCGGTGAACCAGGAGCTGAACAATCTGCGCGAGACGCTGGCCGTGTCGTTGGAGTGGCTGGCGCAGGGCGGACGTATCGTGGTCATCGCATATCATTCGCTGGAAGATCGCATCGTGAAGACATTCTTCAAGACGCAGGCGGCCGGATGTGAATGCCCGCCCGACTTCCCTGTGTGCGTGTGCGGCAAAAAGGCACGAGTCAGAATCTTGACCCGGCGTCCGGTACGACCAAAAGAACAGGAGATCAAAAGGAATCCTCGCAGCCGCAGCGCGAAATTGCGCGCGGCCGAGAAAATTTCATAAAGAAAGCAGTTGAGGAGGATTCACGATTGGGCAAAACGAGGAGGATTCCGGTTGTCCGCAACCGGATCGTCGTCCCGCCACCGAAAAAGCGTTCGGGCCTTCGCAGGTTGCTGTTGCTGGGCCTGCTCTCCGCGCTGATGATTTTTTATGTTTGGCTGAATGTGGAAACCGCGGAGTGTCTACACGAAATCGAGCAACTCCAGGAGAATCTGCAGGTGAGCCAGCAGGAAAACGAGCGACTGCAGGCCGAGGTGGCGAAGCTCTCCAGCTTCGCCCGTATCAATGAGATCGCCAGAACCAAATTGGGATTGGTGTTCGTTGAAAATGAGAAGGTCATCGAGTTACCACAAAAATAAGCTCAGAGGTCTGCACAAACCGCCGCTGCGGGTCCGGCAGCCGGACGTCCGTCTCTGGCGCGTGAAGCTGGTGGAGGCGTGCCTCGGCCTGGCTGCGCTGATTCTCGTGGCCCGGCTCGTGCAGATTCAGATCGTGGAGCACGAACACTACGAATGGATCGCGAACAATCAGCACACCGGGGACTATCTGGAGAAGGCGAAACGCGGCGTAATCCTGGACCGGAACGGCAAGCCGCTGGCGTTGAACCAGCCGTGTTACGAGATCGCGGTCCACAAAAGATTGGTGGAGGACCTGGCCAAAACCGGAGAACGGCTCGCCAGGGTCTTGCAACGGGACAAAAGCGAGGTCCTGCACGCGTTGGACAAACCGAGTCCGTTCGTGGTGGTCGGGCGGAGAGTCCCCGCGGAGCAGGCGCACACCATTCAGATGATGCGCCTGCCGGGCGTCACCATCACAGAGATGAATGAGCGCATCTACCCGTTGAATGAAAAGCTGGCCCAGGTGCTGGGTTTCGTGGGAATCGATGGCAAAGGGCTCAGCGGCGTCGAGTATGCATTCGACCGCTACCTAAAAGGCCATGACGGCCTCCGGGTGGTGCAACGAGATGCCCTGGGCAAAAAGGTGATGCCTGTGTACGCCGCCACGGAAGAGGAGAAAGACGGCGACACGTTGGTTCTCACCATCGACCGGGTTGTGCAGGTCATCGCGGAGGAAGAGTTGGACGCGGCCGTGGCAAAATACCACGCCAAAGGGGGCAGCGTGGTCGTTCTCAACCCCAGGAGCGGCGAAATCCTGGCGATGGCTTCCAGGCCGGGTTTCGACGCGAACCAGGCGCCCAAACGAGCGCCGAACGCCTGGCGCATTCGCCCCATCACGGACATCTTCGAGCCGGGCTCCACGTTCAAGATCGTAACCATGATGGCCGCGCTGGCCGACAGCATCAAGAAGCCCAACGACATCGTCTTTTGTGAGAACGGCCAGTACAAGCTTTTCGGTCAGACCATCAACGATCCGGAAAAACACGGTTGGCTTTCGGTGAGAGACGTGCTCAAATATTCCAGCAACATCGGCATCGCCAAGATCGCGCAAGAAGTGGGTAAGCGGCGTCTGTTTCAGGCAGCGCGCAGTCTCGGCTTCGGCAACAAGACCGGCATCGATTTGCCCGGAGAAGTCAGCGGGATCCTGAAAAATCCCACCGAGTGGTCGCGGTTCTCGGTGGCTGCGATCGCGTACGGACACGAAGTGGCGGTAACCCCCCTGCAAGTCGCGATGGCCTATGCTGCCGTAGCCAATGGTGGGAAGCTGATGAAGCCTGGCATCGTCAAAGAGATCCGAACACCGGAGGGAGAGCGCGTCTTCCAGTTTCGGCCGCAAAAAATCCGCACCGTCATGAATGAAAAAACAGCCGCGGTCCTCAGGGATATTCTGCGTCAGGTGGTGGAAAGCGGGACGGGCCAAATGGCGAGAGTCGAAGGGCTGGACGTCGCGGGCAAGACCGGTACCGCGCAGAAACCGCTGCAGGACCGTCCCGGCTACTCGGACAACAAATTCGTGGCCTCTTTTGTTGGATTTTTTCCCGCGAAACAACCCCGGCTGCTGGTTTTTGTGGACCTCGATGAGCCGTTCCCCGTTCATTCCGGCGGTCATGTGGCTGCCCCGACTTTCCGCAAAATCGTCACCAGGTTGATGGAAGTCTGGTCCCCTCCCCCGGTGGAAACGGTGCCTCTCCTCACCCAAATCCCGGAGAGCACGGAACAGAATCTTTGGCCGGAGGTGGAAGGACGTGACGTGGAAACGGCCGAGCGAATCCTCAAAGAGCAGCATCTGCCCTACCGTGTTGTGGGCGAGGGTCCGGTCGTGCAGGAGCAACACCTGGAAAAAGATGAGCACCACAACGTCACGCTCGTCCTGACACTGAGCAACCCCGACCCCAAAGCGGAGTACCAGGAGATGCCAGACCTCACCGGCCTCTCGGTTCGGCAAGCCGTTGCCGAGGCCTCTCGTAGAGGGTTGAAAGTGAAGCTCTTCGGCCGCGGTCGCGTCTACCGCCAGAAACCCGAAGCGGGCAGCAAAGTGCGCACCGGGGCGCAGTGCATGCTGGAATGCCGACCGCCGGTGAGATTGAGTCTTTTGGAATCGGGGAGTAAAGAGAAAGACAAATGAATCTCAAGCTAAAAGAGCTCCTCGATATTCCCGGATGCCCGATGGAATTTCACGGAAACCAGAAGCGACTGGAGTCGAAGCCGGACGGTCTCTCCATCGATTCCCGAACGCTCAGGCCGGGCGAGGTGTTTTTTGCCATCCGGGGCGAACATCAGGACGGCCACGCTTTCGTCGAGGCTGCGATCGGGAAAGGTGCGCTGGCGGTCGTGGTGGAACGGCGCTGGTGGAAGAAAAACGCCCCCGCGCTGCAGGCTCACGCGTGCTTCGTCGTCCGCGACACGCTGCGGGCCCTGCAAGAAATCGCCGCCCACTACCGGCGCAAATTCACCCTGCCCGTGGTGGGGCTCACAGGCACCAACGGCAAGACCACCACCAAGGAGCTGGTCGCTGCGGTGCTGGCGCGATTGGGAGACGTGTGCAAAACAGAAGGGAATCTGAACAACCACCTTGGCGTGCCGCTGACGCTGGCGCGTTTGCAGAAATCCCACCGCGCGCTGGTGGTGGAAATGGGCACCAACCATTTCGGCGAGATCGCGCGGCTGTGTGAGATCGCCGCGCCCGACTCCGGGCTCATCACCAACATCGGACACGGGCACACAGAGTTTTTCGAAAACATCGACGGCGTCGCCCGAGCGAAAATGGAGTTGTTCCAATTCCTCGCGGACACCGGTGGGACGGCCTTCGTGAACGCGGACGACCCGGTGCTCAACAACCATCTGCCGCGCTTGAGCAAAAAAATCACCTACGGATTTCAATCAGAGGCGGACGTGCGCGGGGCGTTTCTGGGCCTGGACGCAGCGGGTCGACCGAGCATCGAGGTGAACGGGCAGGAGCTAAAAATCAATTTGGTGGGCGCGCACAACTGCAGCAACGCGCTGGCAGCCGTAGCGGTGGGACTGGAATTCGGCGTGACGCTGTCGCAAATGCGAGACGCGCTCCTGGAAGTCCGGTTGCCGGGCAAACGCATGGAGGTAATTCGGGCCCGGACATGTACCATTCTAAACGATACGTACAACGCAAACCCGGAATCCACCATCGCAGCACTGGAAACCCTGTGCACCATGCCGTGCGACGGCAAGCGAGTCGCGGTGTTGGGCGACATGCTGGAACTAGGCTCGCGAGCCCCTGACCTGCACGCCAACGTCGGTGAGCACGCGGCAAAACTGGGGGTCCAGCTACTCTATGGATTCGGCCCGCTGTCGCAACACACGGTGAAGGCGGCCGGGAGAGCGGCGGCCGGCATCGAGGCACGGCATTTCAAGGACAAAGCGAAACTGATCCACGCCCTCAAAGACGCCATCGGCAAAGACGATGTCGTGCTGGTTAAAGGCTCGCGTGGGATGAAAATGGAGGACGTTGTCGAAGCGCTGCAGTAGACGTAAGACATCGTTTTTACTTGACTTTTAAAACAATATATAGTATCTTTGGTTTAATCTAACACCAATATATAGTCCCATGTTCTATTATCTCTTTTATCCGCTGCGCGACAGCATCTCCGGTTTCAACCTGTTTCGGTACATCACGTTCCGGTCGGCCTGGGCCGCGATCACCGCGCTGGCCATCAGCCTGTTTGTGGGTCCGTACATCATTCGCAAGCTGCGCCAGCACCAGATCGGTGAAGAAATCCGTAAGGACGGGCCAAAGAGCCATCTCCAGAAGGCCGGCACCCCGACGATGGGCGGCTTGATCATCCTGGCAGCGGTGGTCATCCCCACCCTGCTCTGGGCGCGGCTCACGAATATCTACGTCGTGCTCATCCTGTTTTCCACGCTTTGGATGGGTGTGGTGGGTTTCGTGGACGATTACCTCAAAACCGTAAAGAAGCTCCCAAAAGGATTGGTGGCTAAATACAAACTCCTGGGGCAATTG
Source organism: uncultured Cytophagia bacterium (assembly GCA_964419085.1). GTDB lineage: Bacteria > Zhuqueibacterota > Zhuqueibacteria > Oceanimicrobiales > Oceanimicrobiaceae > CAYQOI01. Next base: position 15,063 of record CAYQOI010000010.1, read on the forward strand.
AGTCTGGGGCTGATCATCGGCGGCGTGCTTTATTTTTCGTCACAGTTCGAAGGGGTGAACACGTTGAGCACGGTTCCTTTTTTCAAGAATTATGAAATCGATTTCGGCATTTTCTATATTCCCATGGTAGTGTTTGTGCTCACCGCTACATCGAACGCGGTGAACCTCACCGATGGGCTGGACGGTCTGGCCATTGGCCTGGTGGGCATTTCCGCGCTCGCCTGGGCCGCGATCGCCTACATCTCCGGCAGAACGGATTTCAGCGATTACCTCAACATCATCTACCTCCCGGGGACCGGCGAGTTGACGGTGTACTGTGCGGCGTTGGTGGGCGCCGCGCTGGGTTTCCTTTATTACAACTGCTTTCCCGCGCAGGTCTTCATGGGCGACACCGGCGCGCTAGCCCTGGGCAGCGCGGTGGGCACGCTGGCCATTCTGCTCAAAAAGGAGCTCCTGCTCCCCATCATCGGCGGCGTGTTTGTCGCGGAAAGCCTTTCGGTGATCCTGCAAGTTCTCTACTACAAACGCACGAAAAAGCGGTTGTTCAAGATGGCACCCATCCATCACCACTTTGAACTCAAAGGGTGGGCGGAACCGAAAGTGGTGGTGCGGTTCTGGATCATCGGTATTTTGTTGGTCTTGTTCAGCCTCAGCACATTCAAGATACGGTAGATGACCATGACGGCCAATCGAAACAGCTTCGGACTCGATTCTCCCATTTTCCATGCAGCTTTGATCCTGCTGGTCATCGGTTTGGTGATGGTCTACAGCGCGAGCTCCTTCAAGGCCCGGGAACTGTATCACGACAGCAAGCACTTTTTGGAAAACCACGCGCTGCGAGTAGCCTTGGGCTTATTCTTGATGCTTCTGGCGGCCCGAATCGATTACCGCGTCTGGCTGAGGCTGGCTCCGGTTTTGGTGATTTTGAGCGTAGGGCTTCTGGTCTATCTTTTGGTTTCGCCCGCCGTCCCGGTGATTCGGGGCAGCCGGCGCTGGCTGGCCATCGCGGGTTTTCAGTTTCAGGTGTCGGACCTGGCCAGACTGGCCCTGGTCCTGTTTCTGAGCGCATCGTTGGTCCGCCCCAGGCATTCCCTGGAGACGCTCAAAGGATTCGTCTTTCACCTTGCGGTGGTGGCGGGAGTCATCGTGCCCATCTTTCTGGAACCGGATGTGGGCACGGCGCTCCTCATCGGTTTTGTGGCGCTCCTGCTTATTTTCGTGTCCGGGTGCCGGCTGCGTTATCTGGCCGCGCTCTTGGGTACCGCGCTTCCTGCATTCGGGGTCTGGCTGCTCCTGGGAGATACGTACCACACCACGCGATTTCGCAGTTTTCTGGATTCCCTTTTGGGGAAGGGCGTGGAATGGCAAACCAAGCAGTCCCTCGTGGCTTTGGGCAACGGACATATCTGGGGGCTGGGGTTGGGTGCCGGCAAGCAAAAATTCCATTTCCTCCCGGACCCATTCACCGATTTCATTTATGCGATCATCGGGGAGGAATTCGGTTTGATCGGGACGCTGGTCATCGTGTTTGTTTTCTTGTATCTGGTCAGAAAGGGCCTGCAAGCCGCGATGAACGCGCCCGACACCAGCGGCAAGCTGCTGGGCATCGGCATCGTGCTCAACATCGCGATCTATGCCTTTGTCAACGCGGCGGTGGTGGCGAATTTGCTGCCGACGACCGGCATTCCCATGCCGTTTATCAGTTACGGCGGGTCAGCCATGCTCACGAATCTCTTTGCTTTGGGAATATTGCTCAACATCGCGCAGCAGGCGGAGAAAAAAAGCAAATTGTACCCTGCAAAGCCCTACGCCTATCGCCGTGGACGAGTCAAGGGGTAAATGGAAATCCGGCACGCCTCGTGTCGCCATCGCAGGCGGCGGCACGGGCGGCCATCTTTATCCGGGGATCGCATTGGCACAGGAGTTTCAACAACGCTTCGACGCGAAGGTGATGTTCATCGGGACGGCCTATGGCATCGAAAACAGAGTTCTGCCCGGCCTGCCGTTTGCTTTCAAAAAGGTCTGGATGCGCGGGCTGCAGCGGAAAATGAGTCCGGCTAACTTGCTGTTTCCGCTCCGTCTGGTGGTGAGTCTGGCGCAAAGCCTGTGGCATTTGGCGAGGTTTCGGCCAAACGTCGTCATCGGCACCGGCGGCTACGCCAGCGCACCGGCGCTTCTGGCGGCAAAAGCTTTGAGGATCAGAACCGTGATTCAAGAACAAAACAGCTATCCGGGGTTGGTGAACCGCCTCTTGGGCAATCGCGTGGACCAACTTCACCTGACCTACGAAGCGTCCAGGCGTTATTTTGCAGAACGACCCGGCGTCTATGTCAGCGGCAACCCGGTGCGCCGCGGCTTCCAAAAAGCAGACCGTTCGCAGGCGCGCAAGAAGTTTGGCTTGCGCGACGGGTTGGTCACGCTCTTTGTTTTCGGCGGCAGCCAGGGTGCCCATGCCATCAATCACGCCGTTTTGCAGGCGATACAAGAGCTTATGAAACTGGAAAAGCTGCAACTTCTCTGGGCTACGGGGCCGAATGATTTCCCGCTCGTCCGCGACAAAACGGCGAGCGCGGCTTCACGGGTTTCGGTGCATCCATTCATCGAGGACATGGCGTCCGCGTATGCCGCGTCGGATATGGTGCTTTGTCGCGCCGGCGCCACGACGTTGGCCGAGATCACGGTCTGCGGGCTCCCGGCCATCCTGGTCCCCTACCCTTTCGCCACGGCCGGACATCAGGACTTCAACGCCCGGGCGATGGCCGAACACGGCGCCGCGGTGGTCATCCCGGAAAACGAACTCACTCCCGAAACGCTCATCGCGGTTGTGGCCGAACTGGTGTCCCAACCCGAAAAAAGGGCACGCATGGCAGAGGCGGCATTGAAGCTGGCCAGGCCAAACGCAGCGGGAGAAATTGTCACCCGCGTCATGGAATTGTTGAACTGAGCTCAAGTTGGAGGGGAAGATGATGATGGTTTACTCAACCTACCGCAGCCGGACGCGGCGGAAAAGGCGAACGGTGCACAAGTCGCGCCGCGTCTCGTTCCGGCGAGTGGGGCTCGGGGTCCTGGTGCTGACCACCACGCTCTACTTTTTGCTGCGCATCGCGACCTGGTTGAACGCCAGGGAGCTGTTTGTGCTGAAAGATATCCGGGTCGAGGGCAACCGTGTGGTGGCGACAGATGATATTCTGGCAAAACTGACGGTGGAGTCCAGCCAAAACCTGCTGGACCTGGACCTGCGAAGGCTGGCGGAGCGCGTAAAGGCGCACCCGCTCATCGAGGATGCGCATATCACGCGGCGCTTGCCTTCCACC
>CAYQOI010000011.1:0-18211 GCA_964419085.1 uncultured Cytophagia bacterium
AGCGGGAGAGTGGCGGTGGTTGAGCGGAGTCGAAACGACCGCACCGAAGGCGAGAAGGGTGTCATCAGCAAACGCTCATTTTCAAAACTCAACCGGACACTCATGATTCAGACGAGCTTTTTTCTCTGAAAGGCGCGACGCGACGAGCAGGAGAGGAGGGCGTGTGCGAGACTTTTGGTGGTGCGGGGACACCGTAGGCCGCCAATTCTCCTAACAGATAGAAAAAAATACGGATTTTGTTATTTTGCAGGTAATCTTATATGATGAAACATTTTTGGAAGTCAGTCCGGCGGCCAGGCGCGATGTCATGGCGCAAGTGCCCACGAAAGCGGAACCTTGTGCACAGCAAAAAACAAGAAAAGCTCGCCGTGGGTAAGACGAGCTTTTCATCTTTGGAGGTGGTGGATTGTGAGTGTAAAAACGATACACAATCACAAGCTTTAGGCGAGCACAAGGTACAAAAAATGGAGCAAATTGTCAAGCGCTTGGCGAAAAGATTAGAAAATCTTCACATAACCGTTACGTTTTTACGCACTTTTCCCGCGCCAATGCGAGACGCCCAGAGATGTTCATAAAAAACTACCATATCGGTGGACGTCTGTTCGCGGATGCCGTCGGCAGTATTCACCTCGCCAGCACCGCAGACCTCGACCAGGCTGTCTGCGTGAAACTGTTGCATCCGGAACTGACGGGCGATGCGGAGATCGTGCAGGCCTTCCATCAGTGCGCCGAATACAGTTGTGCCTTGCGCGACGATGCGCTGGTGAACACCCTTTCCCACGGAGAAGACAGCGGTTTTCACTATCTCGTTCTGGAAAACGTCGGGTTTGAACAGCTTGCCCGGCGTTTGCACCAAAGTCGCGCGCTTCCGTTTTTCGAGGCCGTGGACGTGATCCAGAAGGTGGCTCATTTCTTGCGCACGGTACACATCGAAGGATTGCTCCACGGGTGTCTGACGCCGTACGATGTTTTTGTCAGCAAAGATCAGCAGGAAATCAAGTTGGCCAACTTCGCGTTTGCGGATTTGCTCAAATTGCTGCTGCGGAAGGAGGCCAAAACTGCGCAGGCCGTGCTGCCGTATCTGGCGCCCGAATTCGTTTCTTCCCCCGGCCAGGTCGGACGCCACACCGATGTGTACTCGCTGGGCGTCATCTTTTACCAGGCTTTGACCGGCGCGCTCCCGTGGTCTCTGGAAGAACTCACCGGAGAGTCTGGGCAGAACCTGCCGTCCGTCGTGCCGCCCAGCTTGCGACGTCTGGAAATTCCGGATTTGCTGGACAGCCTTGTGCTCTCGGCTATCGATCCGGAGATCGATAAGCGCTGCCCGAATTTCAGCCGATTTATCAGCGAACTGAGCGAAGCCCGGGATTCCATTCTCGCCACCTTGACGCCTACCACGGAGATGTTTTACGACATTCTCGGCACAGTCCAACCCGGCGCGAAGGATACCGTAAACGGGGGAGCTGCCCCTTCGCCGACGACCGGAAAAGAGGTCGCGGAGGAGCACGAATCAGACCACCAGCTTCGCCCGGGCGAGATCACACAGTCCAACGGCGCGCAGAGTTTCAACGGGACCGGCGAGAAAACCGCAGACACAGAGGAGGCAGAAAAAGCGCCGGTCGCTGCGCAAAAGGAGTCACCAGAGCCGGTGACCGAGCTGCCGCCCGCAGAGCTGTCGAGTCCGCCAACCGAAACAGCCGACGGCTCGGCCGGGGAGCCGGAGCAGCAGGGTGAAACGGCCGCGGCCGTGAACCTGGCCCCGGACACCACCATCGGCGAAATCGAGAATGGCACGCCCCGACCGGCCACCGAGGAACCCGCCTCGCCGGAACCGTTGCCCAGTCCTTTTGACATCTCGGATTTGGCCGCGCAGGACGAGCAGCAGCCCGGTCCTCCTCCGAAGATGCCGGAAGCCGTTTCCACGCCAGAGACCCTGCCTCAGTCGCAGGCCCCGGAATCGACCGTTTCCGAAGAGAGCAAAAGCGAGACGCCCGAGAGCGAGAAAGTCGAGCAAGTCACCTCCGGCGAGGATGTCGTCGTCGGAGATTTTGTTTTGCAAGCCGATAAGCCCCTGGTGCAGAAAGAGGAGACCCTGAGCGCGCCGCGGACGCAAAAGGGTCAGGGAGAAACGTCATCGCCGGCGGCACAGGATGCAACCAAGACCCCTTCACCGTACTATCGCCTGCGGGCCCCGGAACCGCCGGAAGAGAAGAGCGACGACTATGAGCCGCCCACCCTGACCCAGACGGAAGATCTGGTGAGCACACAAACTCTCACGGTGGAGCGGACACAAGGCCCAGCCCAACCGGTCTTATTCACGGTGCGTTTGCTCCTTGCCGCGCTCCTTCCCATCCTTTCTGTGTATCTCCTGGTGGCTTTTGCTTTCGACGTGGATTTCAAAAATAGACTGTCTCGTTTGCGCCAGACGCCGGTAGTGCAGAAGCTCCGTTCGGTCGTGAACCGCTCCTCGTCTGGACAAGCTCCGCGCAAGCCCACACCCTCTCAGAAGCCGGCTTCGGGACAAATGACCGCACCTGTCTCCTCAAACCCAGTGCCCACAGGTTCCGCCACGTCCAGGAATCGTGCCGCGGAGCGCAACCCCACCACGTCGACCACCAACCGGAGACCGGACGCCGCCGCCACCCGTTCTCCGATTTCACGCCCCCGAACCACTCCGGCGCTACGCACCCCTGTCCGGACGAGGTCGCAAAATGCCGGCCGCAGCACGCGGCCAAAACGTACCGGCACACCGGTCGCGTCGAGGTCGGGGCAGTTTTCTCTGCAGATTTCCGTACGCAGCGCGGGCGCGCCGCTGGTGGCCGACGTCTTCCTGGACGGCCGACGATATGGGCAGACAAATTCAAGCGGCCTCTTGCTGCTACGGAGCCTGAAGGTGGGACGGTCGTACATCGTAAAAGTGCAGAAGCCGGGCTTCGAAATGTGGGCCCAGGAAGTCAGCTCCTCGCGCACGGGTCTGCAAGCCCTGGCCGTCAATCTCAAGCCTGCCAAGAGTAGCACGCGAGACAGAGAGCCACGCTCACGCGTGCCGGGCTCGGCGAGCCGTGTCGCGTTTCGGCAGCAGACAAGACCCACAATCAACGCCCCAGCGCCGCGCCAGAGTGAAGAGTACGCGACGGTGAATGTCAATCTCAGCAACGCGGAAAGGCTCAGCGATGTGTACATTTATGTGAACGGCCGGTTGTGGCAAGGTGAAAACAATTTCGCGCCGGGACGCCTCAAGTTACCTGCGGGCAGTTACGAGATTGCGGTGAGAAAAGAAGGCTACCAGGCCGCACCCCCCTCTTATTCGCTGACCCTCCTGAACGGCGAGACCAAAACGATCAACTTCCTTTTGCTGCGCCGGTAACACTCGGCCAACGGGTGATGCGCCGGCAGGCTCGACCTATTTCTTGATGACGACTTTTTCCGCCCTGGAGAGAAACAGCGCGTTAAAAAGAAATTTGAACGTTCCGTGCGTCTGTCCGCGGTACTGTGTGCGGAAGCCGATGAGCACCACCCGCCCTTTTCCCATGGGGATGTCCAGCAGCGCCGCAAGCCCCTGGAGCGTCTCCCCTCCCAGCAATACGCCACTCAAAAGCGGATCCTCCTCGGGAAAAAGTGCGGGAACGCCGGTGCGCCGCGCCCAGTATTTCGGCCGCAGAACCGGGCCGTTGGTGAGCATCACCGCGGCGTTGTCAGGCATGCCGTAGGCGAGAGGCTCGGTGGGATCCACGACGACACGGAGCAGCGAGCCGGGACAGAAAAATTCCGCGGCGGAGGCATTTTTTGTGACATCTTGCGCAGGCAGCCCCAGCCTTTCGATGGCGAAATCGCACGCGGAACCCAGCGCGATCAGGGTGCCGCCTTTCCGAACAAACTCCTGCAGCGCCTTGACGCCTTCTTCGCCGACACCGCGCAAATACGGTTTCGGCGGCCGCGGGGTGTAGATGTCCGGCTCCGGGGTGGCGCGACCGCTGAGAATTTCCTCCGGCGGCATGTCGGGGAGAATGATGGCGTCGAAATCGCCCTGCAGCCCTCCCTTGCGGATTCGGGCGTTGTAGAGCGACTGGTAGCGGAATTCAAACTGCTCCAGCAGGAAGCGCGTCCACCCCTCATCGACGTTGGCCGTCCAGGGCTGGTAGAGCGCGATGCGCGGCGGTTTCAATCGGAAACCTTTCAGGGGCCGAGTCTCCGACAGCGCGTCGTGATCGCGCGGTCTGGCGGTGGCGGCCCTCTGCTCCACCGTGACGGCAAGCTCTTGCGCCAGGAAGCTCATCTTGTTGGGATCGATTTGCTTCAGGGGAATGTAGATGGTGCCGGGAGCGTAAGTGCTGCCTCGAAGCTCGAGCGTGTCCCTGAGCCAGTACACCTTCTTTCCCTCCTGCAACAACCGATTGAGCAGAATGAAGCTGCGATTGGTTCGATGCCGAACCAGATAATCCCCTCCCCGGCGGCGCAGCACCTTGGCTCGTTGCGGGCGAGGAGAGTTGACTGAGCCCAACTCGACTTCAAACGGCGTGTCGATGCGCACGCAGTTGACGCCCATCATCAGCGGGAGCGTCCAGCCGGTGACATCACCGGTGGAAACCGGGGCTTTTTCCAGCACGTCTGTCCACTCGGGATAAGGTTTGTGCTCCAGGAGCGCCTTCACGTAGGCGCGGAAAGGCTGCGACAGCAGAATGACGTAATCGCCCCTTTTGAACTGGCGGTTGCCCGCCCAGAAATCGGCCTCCGCCTGGTGGATTTCCACGCCGCCACGGGACAAGATGTCGAGCATCTTCCGTGCGGTGATGGGGTCGTGCTGGTCGTGTCGCGGCACCACAAAGGCGAAGGGCGGCTCGGTTTTACCTTTCTCGATGGCGTCGAGATTCATTTTGCAAAAGTTGTAGATGATGGATTCCTTTTCCCGGGCCGCGAGGTCCAGGAGGGAAAACGTCGTCGCCAGGTGGTAGTCCACCGCATCCCGCAAATGCCACCAGCCCCCGGGCCAGGGTTCCAGCACATTCATCTCGCGGCCGGCAACGTCGAAATCGCGGCGGTTGCGGTTCAGGCTGCCGGGCGGAAAGTAGAGCGGCGTGGCGAGTTGGGCGCCTGCGACCGCGGAAACGACGCCCAGCATGTTGTGCCACCAGGGCGTAAAGCCGGAGCGTCCCAGCGACCACTTCGTCACAACCGCGTCCGTGGCGATGCCTTTCATTCCCTGCGCCTGCAGGTCGCTGGCAACATGCTTGCCGATTTTGTTGAGTTGAGCCAGCACCAACGGATGGAGATTCGAGTTGTGCGGGTCGAGATAAGGCGGCAGCACAAGTCGCGGCCCACCTGGCTGCGTTTCTTGCTGCTCGTAGACGATTTCCGGAAACCACTCTTCATACGTCTGTTTTGCCAGCAACTTGGTTTCCACCAGATTCATCATGAACGCGTCGCGGTCGTTATCCGCTCCCGCGTAGGTGTGGGAAAGATACGGCGGCACACTCCCTTCGTGCGGCGTCTCCAGGTACTGCTCGTACCAGTCCACGACTTTCTGGAGGCCATCAGGGTTCATCGAGGGAATCAGGAGGATGATCACGTTGTCGAGAATCCGCTGCACCTCCGGCGACCGGCCGGTAGCCAGGCGGAAAGCCAGCTCCACAGACTCCTGGCTCGACGCGACCTCAGTCGCGTGCACGTTCAGAGTGATCATGACCACCAGTTTGTTCTGGCGTGCCAAAAGCCGGGCATCTTCATCGCTGAGATGACGGGGATTTGCGGCCTGCTTCTGCAAATTCTTGTACTTCGCCAGATTGAGCAGATTGTCGCGCGAGGAAATGATCGCCATGATGAAGGGGCGGCCCAGGGTGGTTTGGCCCAGCTCCTTCACCGTCACACGGTCGGACTTCTCGTGCAGCATCCGGAAGTAGTCGACTATCGTCTCCCAGCCAAACAGCTTTCGGTCTTCTCCGACCTTGAACCCCACAACTTCTTCGGGCGAAGAGATCTGGGCATAGGAAGGCGCCGACGTGCAGCAGCAGAGTGCCAGAAGCGTTATTGTGGCGAAACGGGTGCGCATAAACGGGGACCTAATGCGTTTCAGGGATCGAGTGTTCTTGGAAAAGACGGCTTTGTTTCACCTTGTCGTCATGTCGGGCCACTGGACCGCTTCTCTGGGAGAATTGACTTCTTCGCGCGCCTTTGCCGACTCCGGGACGCACGCGCTGGCCTCCGGACGCAAAGACGCTGCACCCCCTGACGGGGCCTTCTTAGCGATCACACTTTTTGCTTTGCCCCTAAACGCCCTCTCAGGGTTCATGTGTGGATTTGAGAATCGATGGTCTTAGTTTTGATTGAGAGACGGAGCTAAACCGCAGCAACGTCTGCCACTTCCCACCGTCCGGCAATCTGCGTCTGACAGTGGGGGCAGCGGCCGTTCACCACAAGATTTTGCAAAATGCGAAACCCGAATCGCGAGATGATTTCCTTTTTGCAGTTCGGGCAAAATGTGTTTTCATACTTGCCCACCTGACCAGGCAAGTTGCCGGCGTAAACGTAGTGCAGACCCGCGTCATAGCCGATTTGTGCCGCCCTCAGCAGCGTCTCCACCGGCGTGTCCTGGGGACTCTGCATTTTATAGTCGCGGTGAAATGCAGTGACATGCCAGGGAATGTCAGGCGAGATGCCCACCAAAAAGCGGGCGATGTCCTGCAGTTCCTCATCGGAATCGTTGAAGCCCGGCACGATGAGGGTCACCACCTCGAGCCAGAAACCTTTCTGGTAGACCATCTCGATGGAGGCCAGAACGCGCTCGAGCACGCCGCCTAACTTGCGGTAGTTCTTATCGCGAAAGGATTTCAGGTCGATCTTGTACAGATCGGTGTGTGGGCGGATATAGTCGAGCACCTCGGGCGTCGCGTTGCCGTTTGAGACGTAGCCGGTGACAAACCCTTCCTTCTTGGCCTCCTTGAAGACCTCCATCGCCCACTCGCTGGTGATCAGCGGCTCGTTGTAGCTGCTGACGATGAGCTTCGCGTTGTGTTTTTTTCCGAGGATTACCAGATCGATGGGGCGCACCTTTCGGGGCGGGGCGATGGCCCTGGGGTCGCGCAGTGCCTGGGAGGTGACCCAATTCTGGCAGTAGCCGCAGTGGTAATCACACCCCAGCATGCCGAACGTCACCGCAAGGGAGCCCGGGAACGCGTGAAAGAAGGGTTTCTTTTCGGTGGGGTCGCACTGAATGCCGGCCGCGTAGTTGGCGGGAACGTAGAGTTTGCCGCCTTTGTTGAAGCGCACGCGGCAGATGCCGTCTCGTCCTTCCCGGATCAGGCAACGGTGGCCACATGCGAAACAGACGACGCTCTTGTCTGCTCGAGCTTCATACAGAACCCCCTCCATGGTGTAAGTTCTCAGAAGCTCCTTGAGCGTGAGCGCGTCGTTCATACGGGTCACCGTGACGGCTGACGGCACATCTGTCTACGCCGTGCTGCCGATTTCTCGATTCGCGGCCTCGAATTTGGTGCGGACTAACTGCTGCAAACCACGTCTCAGTCTTTCAGGGCTGATGGAGATGATCTCGCAACACTTTTCGAACGAGAAGATGTAATCGGAGCCTTTCTCGTCATAGAGCCAGAACTTGGCGCTCTTGCAGTTTTTTTCCAGTTGGCTCAGCTCATGGTCCTGGCCCTTGGCTTTCAATCGATGTATCTTGTAAGGGTTGTTGCCATCGAGGTAGTCCTTTACGGCTCTTAATATTACAGAAACGATCAGTTTGCGCTCTGTAACACTATTTCCTCTTCTCTCCATTGTTCCCTCTTTAGTGATTGAAACGTTTAACGACAAAACCATGAGAATCGTGGTGGGCTACATTACGGTGGTTGTTTGAAGAGTGGATGCACCAAAATGAGAAAAGAGTTATTCCCACGCCAAATTCGTGTAAAATATAACAAAAATGTTGTTATAAATCAAGTTAAAAGTGAAGCATCTTCACCTTCAATCGTGTAAAAACTATACACCCATGTGTCAAAACGACACAGTCTCCGGGCCAGGTACAATCACCTGAAATCCGTAAAAAATCGGTCACATGGCGTGAAATGAGTTGACTTTTTGCCGCAACTGTGCTAAGTTTCAGATATAATCCTAGGACGCCGGGTATTTTACCAGGGAAATATCTGACGTGAAGCGAACGCCCTGATGGAAAGGAGGTGATCCTATTAGTCGTACAACGATAGGAGCCTCCGGAAAGCCACGCTAAGCCAGTTAGATTCAACCAGAATCAAACGAGAGCTAACTAGGACAGCAAAGTGTTTTTCGGGGTTCTGAAGACTTCGATGGAAAGCCTCGCTTCCGCGTGAAGCGGGGTTTTCTTTTGTCTCGGCAAAAAGGATCGCGCATCAAAAATTTCTTTTTTTCTTGAGGCGACTTGACTATATTTCCGGTATTTGAATGGCAGTGAGTACCGGCATTTGAACGTTATTGAAAACTGTTGGAGGTTTCGAGCATGATAAAAGAGAGCGTTGAGAGGGCCATTAACGAGCAGATCAAAAACGAGTTTGAGTCTGCTTATCTTTATCTGGCGATGTCGGCCCGGGCAACCGAGATGGGTCTGCCCGGCATGGCGCACTGGCTGCGAGCGCAGTACGAGGAAGAACGCGGCCACGCGCTGCGGTTGCTTGACTTTCTGGCAGACCGGGGCGGCACGGTCAACCTGCAGGCTCTGGGGCAACCGGCAACTGACTTCGACTCCCCACTAGATCTGTTCAAAACGGTTTTGGCGCACGAACAGAAAATCACGGGTCTGGTCAACAAGCTTTACGAATTGGCGTTGCAGGAAAACGACTATCCCACCCAAATCGAGATGCAGTGGTTCATCAATGAGCAAGTGGAGGAAGAACGCACCGCGGCCGGCATTGTGGAGCAGTTGAAGATGGCCGGCAAAGATTCGGTCGCGCTCTTTCTGGTGGACAAGGAACTGGGAAGCCGGGAGTGAACGCGTACGGCTTTCAGAGGGCCGCGGGCTCGCCCGCCCCTTCAATCTTCGGTAGATCAACAAGGATTCTCGGGAGTATGGGCTATGTCGAAGGTCATTCTTCTCAGACATGGTGAAAGCATCTGGAACAAGGAAAACCGTTTCACCGGCTGGACAGACGTCGGCCTGTCCGAAAAGGGCATCGAAGAGGCAAAGAAGGCCGGGGAGGTTCTGAAGCAGAACAACCTCGGCTTCGATGTGGCTTTCACCTCGGTGCTCAAGCGCGCCATCAAAACCCTGTGGATCGTGCTGGAGGAAATGGACCTGATGTGGATTCCCGTGTACCGCTCCTGGCGTCTCAACGAACGCCACTACGGTGCGCTGCAGGGGTTGAACAAAGCGGAGACCGCGGCCAAACACGGTGAAGAGCAGGTCCTCATCTGGCGGCGCAGCTATGATGTGCCGCCGCCGCCGTTGGACAAATCCGACCCGCGTTACCCCGGACACGATCCCCGATATGCCGAGCTTTCCGAAGCCGAGCTTCCGCTCACCGAATGTCTCAAGGACACCGTCAACCGGTTTCTTCCCTATTGGCATGAAACCATTGCACCGGCGATCCGGGCCGGGAAACGCGTGATCATCGCGGCTCACGGCAACAGCCTGCGTGCGCTGGTCAAGTACCTGGACGACGTTTCGGACCAGGAGATCATCAAGCTGAACATCCCCACCGGGCTGCCTCTCATCTACGAGTTGGACGATGAGCTCCGGCCCATCAAGCACTACTATCTCGGCGACCCGGAGGAAGTGCGCAAGGCCATGCAGGCGGTGGCAAACCAGGGCAAGGCAAGATGACCGGCGAGAGAGTTCGCCGTACCGATGACAGTTTATTAAACAAAATTCACCAGGCGGAAAAGCTGGCTCGGTCGCTGGAGCCGGATGCACAGACGCTGGAGCAGTTGTTTGCCGCATTCAAAGAGAGTGCGCTGCGCTTTCTGGAGCGCATCTACCAGGTTCCCACCTATACTTCCACCGAAGACAAGGGCATCGGCCTTTACGAGTCTCCCATTTCAGAGGACCCTATCGATCTCAACAAAGCCCTGGAGCTTTTGACCCGGCACGTGGAGAAGCCGGGCCTTAACCCGGCCTCGGGAGGGCATCTGGGTTACATTCCCGGCGGCGGGATCGTGCACGCCGCGTTTGGCGATTTTTGGGCCGACGTCACCAACCGCTACTCCGGGGTCTTTTTCGCAGGTCCGGGCGCGGTGCGCATGGAAAACATGCTGCTGAACTGGATGGCGGAAATCGTGGGCTACCCGGAAACCAGCGCTGGCAACCTCACCTCCGGCGGCAGCATCGCCAACCTCATCGGCATCGTCACCGCACGCGACGCGCACGCTCTGAAGGCGCGCGAGGTGGAGAAAAGCGTGGTTTATCTTTCGCAACAGGTCCACCATTCGGTGGACAAGGCGCTTCGCATCGCGGGGCTGCGGGAGTGCGTGGTGCGCCACGTCCCCCTGGATGAGCGGTTTCGCATGAAGGCCGATGCACTGGAACAGATGATCGTCGCGGACAAACAAAGCGGGCTCAATCCCTGGCTGGTCATCGCGTCCGCAGGTACCACCGACACCGGCGCGGTGGACCCGCTCGCCGAGATCGGGGAGATCGCGAAAACACACGGGCTCTGGTACCACCTCGACGGCGCGTACGGCGCGTTCTTCGTGCTCTGTGACGCAGGCCGCGCCATCCTCAAAGGGATGGAGACCTCAGATTCCATCGTGATGGACCCGCACAAAGGCCTGTTCCTGCCTTACGGCTCGGGGGCCGTGCTGGTGAAGGAACGCCAGAAATTGCTGGATGCGCACTACTACATGCCCAACTACCTGCAGGACACCCTCGCAGCGCAAGACGAACTCTCCCCCGCCGACCTGTCGCCAGAATTGACCAAGCACTTCCGGGGATTGCGTCTCTGGTTGCCGCTGAAGCTGCTGGGACTGCGACCGTTTCGCGCGGCACTGGAAGAGAAGATTCTTCTGGCGCGTTACTTCTACGAAAAGCTCCAAGCTGTCAAAGGGTTTGAGCTGGGCCCCTTCCCCGACCTCTCGGTGGTCATTTATCGCTACGTTCCCAAGCGAGGCGATGCCAACGCATTCAACCGAAAACTCGTGCAGGAAATCCACAAAGACGGCCGCGTGTTCATCTCCTCCACCGTGCTGGACGGCCAATTCACGTTGCGGCTCGCGGTCCTCGCGTTTCGCACCCACCGGGAAACCATCGACCTGGCGTTGGAGATTCTGCAGGAAAAGGCCCGCTTGTTGGAGCGGACGCTCTGACCTATTTGAGCAGCAGAAGCCGCCGCGCCGCGCTCCACTTTCCCACCCTGAGCCGATAGATGTAAATCCCTGTGGTCACCACCTGGCCGTGGTCATCTCGGCCATCCCACGCGACGGAGTAGACGCCGGGGGACAGGTGCCCCCGATAAAGCCGGCGAATGACGTTGCCCCGCAGATTGTAGAGGGTAAGTTGTGCCTCCCCACCCTGCGCCACCGCGAAATCGATACGGGTCCCCAGGTTGAACGGATTGGGATAGTTCTGCATCAGCGCAAAGCGGTCGGGCACGACGTCGCCCCGTTGCGCAGGCCGGATCCCGGAAATGGTTGCAGTGATGGTAAACACCGAGTCGCTGACATCGGCGGGAATGCCGGTATCCGCGTCGGAAATCCGCACCCGCGCGCTGTCCGACTCTTCCGGCGGGACGGTCCACGAAAATGTGCCGAAGTTGAAGGTCCTTGGAACGATCTCTTTCCAGGTTTTGGCGTTGTCCACCGAATACTCTATTTTCACCGCCGCGACCGCGCCGTCGGTGCTCCAGGTGATCGTCTGGTCGGTGCCTACTTGCCAGATCTCACCGCCGTTGGGGGAGGTGAGCGTGAGCCGCGCGGTGGAAATGTGAAAGGCCTCGTCGCTTACGTCGAATGTGCTGGGCGTCGCCGTGTCGCTGACCCGCACCCGCGCCTGGTTGGTCTGCAGCGCGGGAACCACCCATTCATAGCTCCCTGAGTTCTGTGCTTGTGTGGCGATGGGGGTCCACGACCGGCCGTCGTCTGCGCTGTACGCGAGATCCACGAAATCCACCTCACCCTCGGAAGTCCAGAGAATGGTTTCGGTGTCGCCGGCGAACCAACTCTCGCCTCCATTTGGCGCAAGCAAGGTGAGATTGCTGCTGACGATGCTGAACGGCCGGTCGCTGACATCGGAGGGCGCGCCATCTGCCGCATCCGAGATGCGGATGAGCGCCTGGTCGGTGAGGGTGTTGGGCACGGTCCAATTGAACGAGCCGGTGTTCGGCGCGCCGGTGAAAAAGCCGTGCCAGGTCGTGCCGCCGTCCGCGGAGTACTCCAGAAAAACCGTGGCGATGGCGCCTTTCGAGTCCCACGTGATGGCATGGTTCGAGCCGGTGATCCAGCGCTCCCCGCCGTTGGGCGAGGTGATCGTGATCGCGTCGATGACCATCTGGAACGCCGCGTCGCTGACGTCAACAGGGCTGCCGTCCCCGGCATCGGAGATACGCACCAGCGCGTTGTCGCTTTCCACCTCCGGCACCGTCCACGCAAAGCTCCCGGTGTTGGGTGCGTTGGCCGCGATCAGATTCCAGCTCCCGCCCGAGTCGGTAGAGTATTCCAGCTTGACCTCGGAGATCGCGCCGGTTGAGGTCCAGGTGATGTTATGTACGCTCAGTGCAGACCAGCTCTCGCCGCCGTTGGGCGCGGTGAGGGTCAGGCCCTCCGGCTCGATGGTGAACACCGCGTCGCTCACGTCGGTGGGGTTGCCATCGGCTGCGTCGGAGATGCGAACCAGGGCGTTGAAGGTGAGCACGTCCGGCACCTGCCAGTCGAAACTGCCGGTGTTGGGCGCACTGATCGTGATCACAGCCCAGGAGCCGCCGTTGTTGATGGAGTACTCCAACCGCACGTTGCCGATGGGTCCGCTGGAAGTCCAGACGATGGGCGCCACCATGCCGGAGGAGAGCGTCTCACCCCCGTTGGGTGAAACGATGGTCAACTGTTCTTTGACGATGGAGAAGACCGCGTCGCTGACGTCGAAAGGGATGCCATCGCCGGCATCGGAGATGCGTACCAGGGCATCTGTGGTATAGATGTCGGGGACGGTCCAGAGAAAACTTCCTGTGTTGGCCGCGGCGCCCGCGATCTCCGTCCAACTGTTTCCGCCGTCGGTGGAGTACTCCAGCCGCACCGCGGCGATGGTACCCATGCTGGTCCAGGTGATGGTGTGCAACTTGCCGGCGAACCACTCCTCGCCGCCGTTGGGAGCGGTGACGGTCAGCACGGCGTCGACGATGGCAAACGCAGCGTCGCTCTCGTCCGCGGGAGTGCCGTCGGCTGCGTCGGAAATGCGCACCCGCGCGTCGGTGGTGAGGGTGTTCGGGAGAGTCCAGGCGAAGCTCCCGGAGTTGGGCGCGTCGGCCGCGATCTCATTCCAGGTCGCGCCGCCGTCCGGGGAAAACTCCAGCCTGACCCGGTCGATGGCTCCGGTTGACGTCCAGGCGATGGTCTGCGTGCTGCCCATGAGCCAGTTCTCCCCGCCGTTGGGACGGGTGAGGGTCAATCCCTGTCCGATGATGGTAAAGCTCCCATCGCTCTGGTCGGCGGGCATGCCGTCCGCGGCATCGGAGATGCGCACCAGCACGGCCTCGGAATTCACATCCGGGACGTTCCAGCGGAAACTCCCGGTGTCGGGGGTGCTGGCGACGATTTCGTTCCAGGTCGCGCCGGCATCGAGGGAGTATTCCAATCGCACATTTTCGATGAATCCGCTGGAGCTCCAACTGATCGTCTGCGAGGTGCCGCCCAGCCAGCTCTCTCCGCCGTTGGGCGAAATCAGGGTGAGCATCTGCCCCTCGATGGAAAACACGCCGTCGCTGGTGTCGGCCGGTACACCATCAGCCCCGTCAGAAATACGCAGGAGTGCGGTGTCGGTGTTCACGTCGGGCACGGCCCAGTCGAAGAAACCGTTGTTTGGCGTGTTTGTCACGATGGGCAACCAGGTTTGCCCGGCATCGACGGAATACTCCAGGCTCACGCCGGGTAGAATCCCGGTGAACTGCCACTCGACGGTGAAGGTTGCACCGCCCAGAAGGGCTTCGCCGCCGTTGGGTTTGGTGAGCGTGAGCGTCGGTTCGGGAGGTGTTGCGGCCAGCACTTCGAACCAGAAGATGCGGCCGTCGTCGGTGACCATGACCGCGATGTCGAGATCGCCGTCCCGGTCGAAGTCGGCCAGGGCCACGACCCGCGGCCGGGTGGCGCCGTCCAACAAGGTCTGCTGCGTGTAACCGGCGTTGTCGCCCACCAGAATGGTCACGAGGTTGTCGTTGAAGCGTGCGGTGACCAGGTCGGCGTCGCCGTCCAGGTCCAGGTCTCCCGCGGCGATGGACCACTGCGTTCCCAGCGCGGCCGCGAGGGTCGTTTTGGAAAAACTGCCCGCACCGGTATTTCGGAACCAATCGACATCTCCCACGCTGCGCTCGGTGCGCAACAGATCGGTCAAGCCGTCCCCGTCGAGGTCCACCGGAACGATGGCAAACCCGCCGCCCGAGAGCTTTTTCTTGACGAATGCGCCGTTGCCGTCGTTGCGGAACCAGGCGGTCTGGCCTCCGCCGGCCGCCAGCACGTCACGGTCGCCATCGTTGTCGAGGTCGGCAGCGGCCACCGAGTGCGGAGAGCTAAAACTGGCATCCACGACGCGACGAGTGAAGGCCTGGGCACCGTCGTTTTCATACCACAGGATCTGATTTGCCGTCCAGGCGCCGGCCAGGATGTCGGCGTCGTTGTCGCCATCCAGATCGACGATGTACACCGAGTGCGGCTGCAGGCTCGCGTCATCATCCACCAGATGCTCGACGAAGCTGCCCCCCGCCGTTTGTTCAAACCAGGAGATTTTGCTGGAATCCTGAGAACACGCAGCGACGTCCAGGTCGCCGTCGCCGTCAAGGTCGGCCACGTGGAAGGACCACAACAGGGGAAAATCGGTGCTGATGGTCTTTCTGGTGAATCCGCCCTGACCGTTGTTTTGGTACCAGAAGAGGCCGTCGCTCTGCGAGCCGGCCACCAGGTCTGCATCGCCGTCCAGGTCGAAATCCACCGCCTGCATCCAGAATCCCATGGGAAAGGCTGCATCGATGAGATGCTGTTGTGTTTGGATCTGGGCGGTTGCGACACTGGCCACGAATAGAGCGAAGACAAAGGTCTGGACTTTTCTCCCGTCCATTTTGATTCCTCGAGTGAAAGCTTTTCGTGAAGAAAACAGGCTGTTTTTCTTAGCGTTGAGGCATCTTTGATCTACACGCAAAGCCCCGGTAGTGCGAATCAGAAAACGCTTGACAAGCGGTGACGAGGTCGTTAAATTGGTGCAGTTTTTTTTGACACCCACTGCACCGCACGAATATCGACGCGTCGCCTGGAACGGCAGAACGCAACACGAACAAAACACCGGGGCTTGTCCAAGAATGCTGCCGTTCTGGTTCATTTCCCAGCCGCAGCGGCCGGCTTGGCGCCGCACTACGGTCGTTGAGCGAAGTCGAAACGACCGGGAGTATTTGCGCCCCGAGCCGAAGGGAATTGATGGAATCGGGCAAACGCCCGCCGCTCAAGACCCTGATGAACCGTTGTTTTGTGAAACCCGGATACACCAAATCCCGGAGGGTGAATGAAGATCGATTGTTTTGCGGCCCGGAGCGCGGCCGCACCCCTGGAGCCGTTTCGCTACACGCCCGACGAGTTGGGCCCGTTCGATGTGGAGATTGAGATCACCCATTGCGGCATCTGTCACAGCGACCTGCACCTGATCAACGACGATTGGGGCGTCAGCATCTACCCGCTGGTTCCCGGTCACGAGATCGTGGGCACCGTGGTTGAGCTTGGCAAACACGTAACCCACATCGAGAAGGGTCAGCGCGTGGGGGTGGGCTGGCAGCGAAGCGCCTGCCTTACGTGCAACTACTGCCTCGCCGGCGAGGAGAATCTGTGCGAGCAACAGCAGGCCACCTGTGTGGGCCACTTCGGCGGCTTCGCAAAGGCCATTCGCGCAGACAGCCGCTTCGCCTTCGCGATTCCCGAAGCGCTGGAGTCCGAGAACGCCGCGCCGCTTCTGTGCGGCGGCATCACCGTCTTCTCGCCCCTACGGAATTTTGGCATCAGCCCCACGATGAAAGTCGGTGTCGTGGGGATCGGTGGCCTGGGCCATCTGGCAGTGCAATTTGCCCGGGCCTTCGGCTGCGAGGTGACCGCGTTTTCCTCCTCACCCGAGAAGGAGAACGAGGCCAGGGAGTTGGGCGCACACCACTTCGTCGCCAGCACCGACGAAAACGCGCTGCGCGCCGCGGCCGGCTCGCTGGATTTCATCCTCTCCACCGTTTCCGCAGACCTGAACTGGCCTGTTTACCTCGACATTCTGCGGCCCAAGGGCAAGCTCTGCCTGGTGGGGGTGCCCCGGCACAACCTCACGATTCCTGCCTTTCCGCTCATCGGTTCGCAGAAGACGGTCTGTGGCAGCCCCATCGGCGGCCGGGCGAGAATCATCGAGATGCTGGAGTTTGCCGCAAGGCACGGCATCAAAGCCCGGACCGAAGCCGTCCCCATGTCCGAGGTGAACGAGGCCTTGCAGAAAGTTGCAGCAAATCGCGCACGGTACCGGATGGTTTTGGTGAATTAGCCTCATATCTGTCATGCGCAGGTTCATCGCCCTCGCGATCAGACGCCCCACCGCGGTGGCCATGTTTGCGCTCGCGGTGGTCTTCACGGGCGTCGCATCCTTCACCCGGTTGCCGCTCTCGCTGACGCCGGAGGTCAGCTTCCCGAAACTTTCGGTGGTGACCTCCTGGCCGCAAGCCTCTCCGGAGACGGTCGAGGCGTTTGTGACGTCCGCGGTAGAGGGCGTTGCGAACACCGTTTCCCGTGTCCGGAAAGTCGATTCGGTTTCCGAGGAGGGCAAGTCCACCGTCAACATCGAATTTCGGCGGGGAACGGACATGGAGTTCGCCGCGTTGGAGTTGAGCGAAAAGCTTTCCCTGCTGCGCAAAGAGCTGCCGTACGGCGTGCGCTCGCCACAAATTCAAAAATACGTGCCCGAAGAGTTCCAGAGCGGCCGATTCCTTTCCTTTCATTTGACCGGGAAGATGCCCCTGCCCGACATCCGGCGATTCGCCCTGCAGCACCTGCGCGGGCCGCTGCTGGCTGTGGACGGGGTCGCGGACGTTCAGGTGTTCGGGGGCCAGGATCCCCAGCTTCTCATCGAGCTGGATCCCGCCAAGATGCGGGCGTTCGGCGTCTCGGAAGAACAGGTGGAGCAGAGCCTGCGCGATCTGAATCTGCGCATGGCGGCCGGGAAACTCCGACACCAGGGTCGAACCTTTGACCTCATGGTGGTGGAACCGCTGCGGGGATTGCAGGAGATAGAACAGGCCATTCTATCCGGAACCGGCGCCACCGCGGTTCGCATCCGCGATGTCGCGACGGTCACGCGCGGCTATGCCGTCCCGCGCAGCCTCACGCGCATCGACGGCAATCCCGCGGTGGTGTTGAACATCGAGAAGGAAGTGGGCACCAACACCATCAAAGTGGCGGACCGGGTGTTTGCGCGGCTCGAAGAACTCAAGAAGGGGTTTCCTCCTTCGCTTCGCCTCATCAAGGAGCGCGACCAGAGCGAGCGCATTCGTCGCGAGCTCCGCAACCTGAGCTCGCGGGCCGCGTTCTGCGTCGCGGTGATCTTTCTCGTGCTGCTGCTTTTCTTGCGCAAGTGGAGCACACCGCTGATCATCCTGTCGTCCATCTTCATCTCCGTTTTGCTCACCGTCGACCTGTTTTACTTCACCAATACCGGGCTGAATCTCCTCACGCTGGCAGGATTGGCTCTGGGATTCGGCATGATGGTGGACAACTCCATCGTGGTGCTGGACAACATCTACCGCTGCCGGCAGACAGAGCAGGATGTGCACGCGGCCGCGCTCCGGGGTGCACAAGAGGTCGCGTTGCCCATCATCGCTTCCACCCTGACCACCGTCGCCGCGTTCATTCCGTTCCTCTATTTGACCGGAGAACTCCGCATCTACTACCTGCCGTTTACCATCGCAGTGGGACTGGCTCTGCTCGCGTCGCTACTGGTCGCGTTTACTCTGACCCCGGCGTTTGCGGTGCGGGTGCTGGCCAAACGACGAGCGATTTCCCACGAAACGCCCCGCGACGCGACATCCGGAACCTTGTTTGC
>CAYQOI010000012.1:0-17247 GCA_964419085.1 uncultured Cytophagia bacterium
AGGCGGGCAAGGCGTATGTGGACAGCTTGAGTCCGGAAGAGATTCGGGCGTACCGGGGCACCCTGACGGAGCCGGGCAAGGAGAGCCCCTACCGCACCCGGTCGGTGGAAGAGAATCTGGAACTGTTCGAGCGCATGCGCGCGGGCGAGTTCAAGGAAGGCGAGCACGTCCTCCGGGCCAAAATCGACATGGCCTCGGGGAATTTGAACCTGCGCGACCCGGTCATGTACCGCATCATCCACGCCGAGCACCATCGCACCGGCAAGAAATGGTGCATCTACCCCACGTACGACTTCGCCCATGGACAGTCGGATTCCATCGAAGGAATCACCCATTCCCTCTGTACGTTGGAATTTGAAGACCACCGGCCGCTGTACGACTGGTTTCTGGAGCAACTGAAGATCCATCATCCCCAGCAGATCGAGTTCGCCCGGCTCAACCTGAGCTACACCGTGATGAGCAAGCGCAAGCTGCTGCAACTGGTGGAGGGCGGCTATGTCTCGGGTTGGGACGATCCTCGCATGCCGACCCTCGCGGGCATGCGCCGCCGCGGGTTTACGCCCGAGGCCATCCGGAAGTTCTGCGACCTCATCGGCGTGGCGAAGCGGGACAGTCTCGTGGATATCGCGTTGCTTGAACACTGCATTCGCGAGGATTTGAACAAGCGCGCCCCACGCGTCATGGGAGTGCTGCGGCCGCTGCGGGTGGTGCTGGTCAATTATCCCGAGGACCAGGTCGAGGAGATGGAGGCGGTGAACAATCCCGAAGACCCGACCATGGGAAAGCGCCGGGTCCCGTTTTCCCGTGTCCTCTATATCGAACAGGAAGACTTCAGAGAAGAACCGCCGAAAAAGTATTTTCGTCTGGCGCCCGGCAGGGAGGTGCGTCTCCGGTACGCGTACTACATCAAATGCGTCGATGTGGTCAAGGATCCCCAGAGCGGTGAAATTGTGGAGGTGCACTGCACCTACGATCCCGAGACCCGCGGCGGTTGGTCTCCTGACGGCCGCAAAGTGAAGGGTACGCTGCACTGGGTTTCAGCGCAACACGCGCTGAAGGCCGAGGTACGATTATATGACCGCCTTTTTATCAAACCCAACCCGGCGGAGGAAAAGGAGGAGGATTTTGAATCGCTGCTGAATCCCAACTCTCTGGAGGTGGTTCGGGACGCGCTGGTGGAGCCGGGCCTGGCCCGGGCGCACCCCGGCGAGCGCTTCCAGTTTGAGCGCCAGGGCTATTTCTGCGTGGACCCCGACAGCAGAGATGGCAGGCTGGTGTTCAATCGCATCGTGACCCTGCGGGATTCCTGGGCAAAAATCGAAAGGGCGCAAAATGCGGATAAGTCTTCGAAGTAGGGAAAAGATGGTGCGGCGCACGGAGAAAAGCTGGCCTGGGCGTCTGGTTCTCGTTGTTTTGGTTTGCGCCTGCCTGTTTGCACCGCGCACGGTCAGGGCCCAAGTGGACCTTTCCGCGCTGGATGCCTATATCGGGAAGGCGGTCAAAGATTTCGACCTCACCGGACTCGCGATTGCGGTCGTGAAGGACGACCGCGTGGTGTTCAGCAAAGGCTATGGTTACAAAAATGTGGAAACCCGCGCGCCGATTACCACCCGGTCGCTGTTCAACATCGCGTCTTGCTCTAAAGCGTTTACTGCTGCGTGCGTGGCGATGCTGGTGGACGAGGGAAAACTGCGCTGGCAGGACAGGGTCGTTGACTATGTTCCGGGCTTTCGCCTGGCCGATGCGTACATCACCGAACGGCTGAACATGCGCGACATTCTCAGCCACCGCAGCGGTCTCGCGACGTTTTACGGCGACCTCCTGTGGTACGAGACCGGGTACAGCCACGAAGAGATCATCCGGCGCATGCGCTATTTGCCCATCAAAAACGAGTTTCGCAGCCAGTTCGGTTACCAGAACAACATGTACATGATCGCGGGCGAAATCGTGGCGCGGGTGACGGGCAAAAGCTGGTCGCAGTTCGTCTACGACCGGATTTTCGGGCCGTTGGGGATGTCGGACTCCCGGACCAGCAGCAAGGATTTGTCGCAGGACCTGGATATCGCGTACCCTCACCTGCAGGGAAAATTACAGCAGATCTACGTTCAGGAGCCGTTTGCCGCGGGGTCCATCTATTCCAGCGTCGACGACATGTCCAGGTGGATCCGCATGTTGTTGAACGAAGGACGCTGGCAGGGCAAAACCATTCTTTCTCCCGCCAGCGTAGAAGAGCTTTTCTCGCCCCAGACGGTCATCAAACTTTCTCCTTTTATGAAGAGCCACGGGAGCCACTTCTATGCCTACGGACTGGGCTGGTTCCTGTTCGACTACGCTGGCAGAAAGATTGTCGAGCATGACGGGGGCATGCCCGGGTACATCTCTAAAGTCACGCTGGTGCCGGAAGAAGAGCTGGGCCTGGTTATCTTGACCAACGATATGAACATTCTCACCGGGGCGCTGCGCTACAAGATTCTGGATACGTTTTTCGGTCAAAAGGAGACCGACTGGGCCGCCCAATACTTGGTGTTCAAGAAGCAGAGGGAAGAGGCGCGCAAGACGCGTGAAGCCGAGCGGGTCGCGCAGCGTGTGGCGGGGACCAAGCCCTCGCTGGCGTTGGCCGAGTACGCCGGCACCTACCGCGATGAGATGTACGGGGATGCGCGGGTCGATTTCGACGGGAAGAAGCTGCAGGTGACGCTGTTGCCGGCCGCGGAAAAGTTTACCAGCCAGATGGAACACTGGCACTACGACACGTTTCGCATCAAATTCCGGGATGCGTTTCTGCCGGCGGGGTTTGTCACCTTTCATCTTGACTCCAAAGGTCAGATCGCCGATTTTACCATCGATCTGCCCAACCCCGATTTTCATTTTTTTAATCTGGATTTCAAGCGGGTTGCCGACTGATCTGAGATGCAAATGAGAGAAAAAACACGCTCGCCCCGGATCAAGCGACTGGGCTGGGGTCGGCTCGAAGTCGAAGGTGTGGCCACAGCCTTTAAGGATGCCAAGCTGTTTCCCGGCGGCGCCAGAGAATGGGACTGGCGCGAAACCGGAACGCAGCATTCTCCTGGCATTCAGATCGCGGATGTGCTGGAGTTGCTGGAACGCGGTGCAGAAGAGGTGGTGCTTTCCAAAGGGATGTACGAACGTCTACAAGTCCCGGAGGAAACCGTACAGTTCTTCCGACGGAAACGCATCCCTGTTCATATTTTACAGACCGAAAAAGCGGTGCGATTGTACAACGAGCTCCGCGAAAAAACACGCGTGGGCGGCCTGTTTCACACAACGTGCTGAAGGGACGAGATTCTTCCATGCAGAGTTACAAGATCAAATCACTCGGGCCCGGGGACAAGAGCTGGGTTGCTGCGTTCCTGAAGGAGCACTGGAACTCTCCCGAGATTGTGACCAGAGGACGGGTACATCGTGCCGACGAGTTGCCCGGTTTTGTGGCCGTCCACGACGAACACCGGCTGGGGTTGGTGACCTATCGCATCGAAGCGGGGGAGTGTGAAATCGTCACGCTGAATAGTCTGTGTCAAGGAATGGGCATCGGGACAGAGTTGCTCAAGGCCGTGATTCAGGCCGCTGCGGAGGCCGGGTGCAAGCGGGTCTGGGCGGTGACGACCAACGACAACCTGGATGCGTTGCGCTTTTTTCAGACCCGCGGTTTCGTTTTGGCGGCGCTGCACCGCAACGCGGTAGAGGAGGCGCGGGATATCAAACCGGACATCCCCACCCACGGATTCGACAGCATTCCCATCCGCGACGAAATCGAAGTGGAGTTGAACTTTTAGCGCCTGAGCCAGCGCTTGCCTGGCTTCGTGGCTTTCTTCTGCAGCGCGGCTTGATTCAGGCCGCATTTGGCGCACTTGCCGTCTGGTTCATCGCCGTGGGTGAATTGGCGAATGAATCTTCTGGCGGTAAACGCCGCCGCCGCCGCCACGATCAAAAAGGTCGAGATTTCCTGTACGCCCATCTTTTAACCTAACCCTAAGAGCTTTCCCCCTTGAAAAACGACCAGTGAAGCGAGATAGGCCAGCGTCGTCATGTAGACCACCATAGTGAGCGGCCAACGCCAACTGTTTGTCTCTCGCTTCACGATTGCAACCGTGGACATACACTGGCACGCCAGCACAAAGAACACCATCAAGGAGATGGCGGTGAGCGGCGTGTAGATATGCCTGCCGGTCTCCGGGTCGCGGTCGGCCCGCAGCGCCTGCCGCAAGGTGACCGAATGCTCGTCCTGTTCCTCGACGTTGTAAATGGTGGCCATGGTGCTGACAAAGACTTCGCGGGCGGCAAACGCGGTGATCAGCCCGATGCCGATCTTCCAGTCAAACCCTAGCGGCTTGATGACCGGTTCCATCACGTGCCCGATCTGTCCCGCGTAGCTGTGCCTGATTGCCGTGCTGGGATTCATATCCTGTTTCGGCCTGGGGTAAGAAGCCAGGAACCACAGCACGATGGAGATCGCAAGGATCACTCTCCCCGCGTCGCGCACGAAGATTTTCGCACGTTCCACCATTTGCAGTGAGGTCCAGCGCAACGATGGCCGCCTGTAAGGTGGAAGCTCCATGACAAAAGTAGACGGCTTCTGCCCTTTACCGGCCAAACGTTTCATCACCAGGGCTGCCACTATCGCCGCCACAATTCCCAGAAGGTACATGGAGAGCAAGGTCAGTCCCGGCAGGGTGAAAATGCCCAGCACCCGTGAGGCGGGGATGAACGCGCCGATCATCAGGACGTAAACCGGGAGGCGGGCACTGCAGCTCATAAACGGCGCGATCATGATGGTGATCAGCCGGTCACGGGTGTTTTGAATCGTGCGCGTCGCCATGATGCCGGGTACCGCGCAGGCAAACGAAGAGAGCAGCGGGATCACCGAGCGGCCGCTCAAGCCGACGCCGCGCATGAACCGGTCCATGATGAATGCGATGCGGGCCATGTAGCCGCTGTCTTCCAGCAGCGACAGAAAGAAGAACAAAAACAGAATCTGGGGTAAGAAGACGAGCACCGCGCCCACCCCTGCTATGGCACCGTTGACGATGAGGTCCTGTAGCACGCCCGGTGGCATCACCAGCGCGATCTGTGTACCCACCCAGCCCACAAACTGCTCGATGGCATTCATGGGCACCTCTGCCCACGTGAAAATGGTCTGGAAAATCAGTGCAAAGATAAAAATGAAAATGAGAGGCCCGGCTATTCTGTGCGTCAGAATTTTGTCCAACCGCTCGCTAAAGGTCAGCTCTTCCGATTTGGTTTCCCGCACCACGCGTTGGTAGATCTGGTCGATGCGACGATAGCGAAAATCGGTTTCCAGGGTGGACCAGGTGACTTGCTGCTCGGTGAGCGCGGCTCGGGTTTCCGTCACCATTTTTTGTAACTGCGTGAACGCTTCGTCATGGGCGTCCCGCCAGCACTCCAGCGCGCGGTCGGTGGAAAGAATGCGTAGCGCTTCTGCACAGCTCGCGGGCCTTTGCAACTGTGAGTGTTCCCGCACCCAGCGACAAATGGGGACGAGCTTTTGTTCGATCCCCTTGTCTAACGGGAAGTCCGGTTCGGGAATCTCATCGCGGGTTGCGGAAACGTGGGTGAGAATCTGGCGCCGGAGTTCTGCGATGCCGGTACCTTTGTTGGCGACCAGAGGGATCACCGGCACGCCGAGTGTTTTCTCCAACGCTTGCACATCGATTTGCAGGCCGCGTGATTTTGCCACATCCATCATATTGAGCGCCAAAAGTACTGGCTTGCCCAGCTCGATGATCTGCGTCACCAGGTACAGATTTCTGCTGAGATTGCTGGCATCGGCAACGACCACGATGAGCCGCAGGTCCCGGGCCTCGGGCGAACGCCCGGTGAGGACATCGGCCGCGATCTTGTCATCCAGGGATTTGGGTACGAGGCTGTACAGACCAGGCAGGTCATGGAGGCGAACGGAAAGCCCGTTTTCACCGTTCAACAGGCCGGTCTTTCGTTCCACCGTGACGCCCGGGTAGTTCCCTACCTTTTGTCGCAGGCCTGTCAGCGCGTTGAATACAGAGGTCTTGCCGGAGTTGGGATTTCCCACCAGCGCGACATCGACCACGCCGGTGGACTTGACGGGCTGCGGCCGGCTCTCAATCTTCCGCATAAGCTTCCTTCGCCGGTCTTTCTACGATAATTGCCTTCGCGTCTGCGCGGCGAATGGATAGATGGTACCCGCGCACCTTCAACTCGATGGGATCACCGAAGGGTGCGAAGCGGACGACCTCGATGGGCGTGCCCGCGGTGAGGCCCATCTCCATCAAATCGACCTCATCCGCGCCTTGTCTGTCCACGGCGCGAATAACGCCGCGGTCGCCGGGCCGAAGCTTCTCAAGTGTTGTCATGTTTTTCTCCAGCTTCACTTTACCGATTCTGTTTTAGGATTTTCTTCTGGCATCAGGCATTCAGTGTCACAAAAATCACATTCCTCCACCGCGCCTGTACACACTGCGCTGTACTCGCGAAACGCAGCCAGGAAACGGTTCACCTCTGGCTTGTCGGAGCTCAGGAATTTGAGGAAGCGCAGGAGCTTCTCTCCGGTCTCATGGCTCAGGAGATGCTCGATCTTGCAAGCGTCGATCTCAGCCTGTGCCGGGTCAACCCGCAGGATTTCCACCAAAAACTTCCGGCTGATCTTTCTCATGGAACGGATGGTCTGGCTGATGCGCTTACCCTTCTCGGAAAGCCGGAGGAACTTGTTTTCGTCCTCCACGACAAGTCCCTTCCCTTTCAGCGCCTTCAGGGTGATGGACGCGCTGCCGCGCGTGATTTCCAGGCTTTTGGCCACATCCGTCACCCGGGCGTAGCCATTCTTTTCCAACAGGCTGTAAATGGTCATCAGATGGTGGGCTGCGCTGTGGGTGATGACGTTTTTTTCAAAGGCCTTCCAGACTTCCATTTTTCTCTCTTCTCGCTCGTGCCAATTTTGATTTAGGACTCTTCGAGTTGTTTGAAATGTAAAACAATTCCCGTGCCATGCAAGGGAAAAATGGGCGTTCCCACGTTAAGCCTTATAAAATCAAATGGGTAAGCCACCTGGTCAGCCGCGGTTTTCCAGTGGCTTGTGCCAGGCGATTTCTCGATTTTAAGAAACATTTTTCATTCTCGCGAAATTCCTACGCTTCAACTTTCGTCTTCTTGCGGATGCCTGCTTCAGGGAAAAGCGTCTGAGGAGACTTTCCATTCGACCGGCCCTTCCACAAGAAGAGGGCTAGCGCCGCCAACAAAAACCCCAGAATGCCCTGAAACAGGAGAAAGGAGGCCACTTTCAGCCAGGCAAAATGGGGGTCGACGAACCGCACCAGCCATCCAGCCGCCTCATTCAAGAGGGCAAACAGGAAGGCGCTGGAGATGAAAGCCACCTTCGTCCGAAACGAGTAGGGAGAAAAGATCAGCAGATGGGTGAGCAACAGCACCACCATCGCCATCATGGGAAGGTGGGCGTGTGTGACCTCGAGCATCGACTGGTAAGTGCGTGGCAGGCGGAATTGTTCTTCCGCGCCAAGATAGTACGCCTGCACCGAATGAGGCGTGAGATTCATCTTTGCGAAATACATCGCAAAGTTGGTAATCCAAAAAGCGGTCAGAAAAACCAGCGTGAGCGTGAGTGTGAGTTTCATCAGGGTGTGGTTCTGAAAACCACCGGTTTGCAAGTACTTCAATTCGATCCCTCCTGTGCAATCGCTATCTGGTAAATGGCTAAAATCTCGCGTACGCCCCGGGTGATCGCGCGGGTGGAGAGCGTCGCGCCGGTCACATTGTGGATCGCTTTGCCCGGCCATAGGTTGGGCCCCAGGGCTTTGTGCAAAAAGAGCTTGAACCAGTTGGCTGCGGGGAGGTAGTCTGTGGGCTCGTAAAAGGCCAAAACCTCCACGCGCTCGACTCTTCCGTCCGGCGCCAGCAGCACCATGAAAGTTGCGGGCTTTGTCCGCACTACGCGAGTCGCAAAAAAAGCAAACCCCATCACGGAATCCCCACGCGTTGCCTTGTAGTAGGTGACGATGCGACTGTCGAGTTTTGACTTCGCCAGCTTTTGGATTCCCTTTGCCTGGGCCTCAGTGAGAAAGAGCACGTGACGACTCACCTCGCTTCCCTCCGGGAAGGCGTCCCGCAAGGCTTGCTGCTGGGTTTTGAAGACCTGTCCCCGGCCAGCGGCAGGGGACAGGCACAACAGGGCTACGCATGCCAGCCCGGCAAGAGGTTTTCTAAAACAAATAATTGACGGCCACATTGAACTGATCCACGGCTGAATTCGCGTCGTTATCTCGGTTGAGGTAATCGATCTTGAATGCGACATTGGGGTGCGGTTTGTAGGTGAGCCCGAGGCTCACGTTGGTCCGCTCTCTTGCCGGATTCTTGCTAAAGCCGGTGGGAACATCCGACTGTGTGTTGAAATGTTCCACCTGGACAAACGGGGCCAGATAGTGTGTGGTGTTCTGCACCAGAAGCGGGAGAATGTCGTAGGCAGCGGTGACATAGAAGCCGTTCTGCTCTTCGCCGATGGAGTTTGCGCCTTCCAGTCCCAGTGTCCGGTTGAGTCGCGTCACATCGCTGATGCTGGAGTGGGCGTATACCCCGCGCAGTTCCAGTCCGCTGCGATTGAACATGAAATGGAGCGCGAACAGTGCAACGGTTGCATCGATATCGTTGCCCGCGGAATCTACCAGAGCCTGTCCTGAATTGCCCACAAAGAAAGATGCGCCGAAGTCGAGCCCGCTGAGGCCGGTGTAGTTCAGCCGCCCGGTGACGGCAAAGTCTTCTGCGATGGCCTTGCTGCCCTCCTGTCGACCGCTGCGAATTCCGTTTGAGGAGAAGTTCGCCGCGTTGAGGCTTTCCACTGCGTAGAGCTTGTAGCCGATGCCCGAGGCCGTACTTCCCGCCAGTCCCACGCCGTTCGCCCGCCAGGTCGCGGGAATGATGCGCCGGGCAACTTCGGGCCGCAGCGCGCCGTGGAATGTGGGAGGCTCATGCAACTCGTTGATGATTCCCACCGGAATCAGGAGCATGCCGGCGCGCACGTTCAGCCACGGCTGCAGTTTCGCCTCGATGTACCCGAACTCCACTGCCACTTCTCCCTCGGCGTCCTCGCCGGTTTTGGCGTGCTCGAACTCAATTTCAGAGTTGAACAGCAGCCAATCATTGAATCGGTAACCCACATAAACGATGCTCCGCAAAAAGTCGATTTGGTCGGTTACTCCGGCGGCCCGGCCGTCGTCCCGGTCGTCGGAAAAGTTCTGGTACACCACTTCTCCGTATCCCGCGATGGAAACACCGGGCTTGGCGATCTGGTAAACCCTGGAGGCCGCAGGCCCCATGCCCAGGTGGCTCTCGTAGCTAGGCTCTGCCACTTCACCCAATTTTGATTTTTCCAACTCTTCGGTCAGAAGGTCTATTCGACGCATGAGTTCCCGCAGGGTGTCCTGTTTTGTGGGCTGCTGCGCAAAAAGCTGTTGGCTCAAGATGAGAATGCCGACCACCACAAATTTGAGTTTGAACATATTCGAAGTCATTTTCCATGTCCTCCTTTTGATTGTACTAAAAGATTTAAACCGCATGTAAAGGAGGAAACACAGAGCAATTAAAACCTTGACTTTGTTTGGCTTTCTTCGTAAACTTAAATGCATGTATGAAGGAAATGCTTCTGTGTTTCCTTTATTCTCACGTGAGCGTGCTGGCCTCCATCGCCGGCACGCTTTTTTGTCGTCCGCCTACCAGTTGACCACCCCCTTTCCGGATTTAATAACCATAAACTTGTTTTATATACCAAACAACATGGCATCAAAAAACCACAAATTAATAATCGTTCCGATTATCGTTTATTGAGATTTGTTCTCAATTGCGACGGGTGAAGTATAAGGACATTTTATCAAAATGTCAAGAGTTAATTTGCAGGTTACCGGGTTTTTGGTTGCTATGGTTCAAAAACATTTTGTCGTCCCACGTGTGGAGCGGATGGCTGGTTATCGGGCGGGACGCATCCTCGACAACTAAAATCTAATCATTTCTCCCGGGGCCTCCCCGTCAAAATCTGTTGCTTTTTCGCCTCATATTCATTATTATGGAAGCGCAAATGAGAGAAGTGTCGGCATCCGAAAGAAGAATATGACCTCACAAGAAAAGATCGCTTATCTGCGAGAACAGAAGGAAAAAGCGCTCCTCGGCGGAGGCAAGAAGCGCATCGAGGCGCAGCATGCCAAGGGCAAGTTGACTGCGCGCGAGCGCATCGACCTGCTGCTGGATGAAGGCTCATTCCAGGAAATCGACATGCTGGTGCGGCACCGCTGGAGCGATTTCGGACTCGACAAGCAGCGCTACTACGGGGACGGGGTGGTCACCGGTCACGGCCTCATCGATGGCCGGCAGGTGTTTGTGTTCTCCCAGGATTTCACCGTGCTCGGCGGCTCCCTTTCGGAGGCGTATGGCCAAAAGATCTGCAAGGTCATGGATATGGCCATGAAGGTCGGCGCCCCGGTTATCGGGCTGAACGACTCCGGCGGCGCCCGTATTCAGGAAGGCGTTGTGAGCCTGGGGGCGTACGCGGATATTTTCTTGCGTAACACGCTCGCTTCGGGAGTCGTGCCCCAAATCTCCGCGATCATGGGACCTTGTGCCGGCGGCGCGGTCTATTCGCCCGCCATCACCGATTTCATCATCATGGTGAAGAAAACCAGCTTCATGTTCGTCACGGGTCCCGAGGTGGTCAAAACCGTCACCCACGAAGAGGTCACTTTCGATGAGCTGGGCGGCGCCGAAACACATGCCTCCAAAAGCGGGGTGGCGCATTTCATTTCGGACAATGAAGTTACCTGCTTGCAGACGATCCGTGATCTCATCGGTTTTATTCCACAAAACAACATGGAAGACCCCCCGACACGAGTCTGCACAGACCCCGCGGACCGGCAGGATAAAGAGCTGGTGGAGATCGTGCCGGACAACCCCAACAAGCCCTACGATATGAAGGAGATCATTCGCTGTGTGCTGGACGACCGGGAGTTTCTGGAGGTGCATGAAAACTATGCCCAGAATCTTGTGGTGGGGTTTGGCCGCCTGAACGGGAAATCCGTGGGGGTCGTGGCCAACCAGCCGGCGGTGCTGGCGGGCGTGTTGGACATCGATTCGTCCATCAAGGGGGCCCGGTTCGTGCGTTTCTGCGATGCGTTCAACATCCCAATTCTCACGTTTGTGGATGTTCCGGGGTTTCTGCCGGGCACCGACCAGGAGTGGCGGGGCATCATCAAAAACGGGGCCAAGTTGCTGTACGCGTTCTGCGAGGCCACTGTACCCAAGGTCACCGTGATCACCCGCAAGGCGTACGGTGGGGCCTACGACGTCATGAGTTCGAAGCATATTCGCGGGGACATCAATTACGCCTGGCCATCGGCCGAAATCGCGGTGATGGGCCCCAAAGGTGCGGTGGAAATCATCTTCAAAAAGGAGATCGAAGCGTCGGCAGACCGGGTGGCGGCCACCGAAAAGAAAGTGGCTGAATACCGCGAGAAGTTTGCCAATCCGTACATCGCGGCCGAGCGAGGTTATGTGGACGAGATCATCGAACCGCAGGAGACCCGACCCAAGGTTATCGCCGCGTTGCAAATGTTGGAGAACAAAGTGGATAGCAATCCGCGCAAGAAGCACGGAAACATTCCGCTTTAGGAAGGGCGGGGAGCGTTGTGATTGCATCTCGCCTCCTCGTTTTTTCGTTTGAAAGAGGCTGTCATAACTAATCTGTTGCAGTCGGAGAACCAAACCAAAAAGGAGGAACGGTATGGCGGTAGCACGAGTGACGACGATCACGGCTTCGTCGACGAAGGGATTTCAGGATGCGTTTCAGGTGGGTATCGAACGCGCGGCGCAGACGTTGCGCAACATCACCGGCGCTGAAATCGTTTCGCAAAAGGCCAAAATCGTGGATGGTAAACTCTCCGAGTATCGCGTGACCATGCGGATCACGTTTGTGCTGGAGTAGCAGGGAGTGGTCGACGGCTGCGGGGGGCCGGACCGCCGCAGCCCGAGGCTTTCCCCGTGGCCGGACCAGCACAGAAGTTGCAGAATTTTCAGACGAGGAACCATGAATTATCGTGAGGAAAAAATCGGCGACGTTCTGGTTTTGCGCATGCAAATCGCGCGGTTTGATAGCACGGTTTCGCCGGAGTTTAAAACCGAAATTCTGCGCCTGGTGGAAAACGAGGGCGCACAAAAGATCCTGGTGGATCTCCAGCAGGTTCAGTACGTGGACAGTTCCGGATTGGGTGCGCTGCTTTTCGGCCACCGTCAGGCGAAGTCCAACGCCGGAATGCTCAAGCTGGTGCATTTGAACCCGAAGGTACAGACGTTGATGAAGATCGCCAAATTGGAGGAAACCCTGCAGGGGTTCGACGATGAGGCGGCGGCGCTTGCGAGCTTTGCTGAATGAGTCGCCCGTATTTCAAAAAGATTCTCATCGCGAATCGCGGTGAGATCGCGGTTCGGGTCATCCGCGCTTGCCGGGAGCTGGAGATTGCGCCCGTGGCGGTGTTTTCCGAGGCTGACCGGCTGGCCCTGCACGTGCGCCTGGCCGACGAAGCCTACGAAATCGGGCGGGCGCCGGCCCGGGAGAGCTATCTGGTGCAGGAGCGGCTCATCGAGGTCGCACAAGCCTGCGGGGCCGAGGCCATTCATCCCGGCTACGGTTTTCTGGCTGAAAATCCCGAGTTTGCCGGCAAGGTGGAAGAGGCGGGCCTGGTATTTATCGGGCCGCCGCCGGACGCCATGCGGCTGGTGGGAGATAAAGCCTCTGGGCGGCAGCGGATGATGGCGGCGGGCGTGCCCATCGTTCCGGGTACAGACCAGCCGGTGCAGGATGACGCTGCGGCCCGCAAGGTTGCGGCTCGGCTCGGTTATCCCATTCTGCTCAAGGCCGCGGCCGGTGGCGGGGGGAAAGGCATGCGGGTGGTGGAGAAGCCCGGTGACATGGCCTCCGCGTTTCGTGCGGCACACTCGGAGGCGGAATCCGCATTCGGCGACGGCCGCATCTATATCGAAAAGTACCTGACAGCCCCGCGGCATATCGAATTTCAAATCCTCGCCGACCGGCACGGCGCGGTTGTTCACCTTGGCGAGCGTGAGTGTTCCATTCAGCGCCGCCACCAGAAGATCATCGAAGAAGCGCCTTCGTGCGTTTTGGACGAGGCGCTCCGCAGCGAAATGGGGGATGCCGCGGTGAAGGCCGCAAAAGCGTGCGGTTACCAAAACGCCGGGACCATCGAATTCATGCTGGACAGCGAGGGCAAGTTCTATTTTCTGGAAATGAACACCCGGCTGCAGGTGGAACATCCGGTGACCGAAATGGTCACCGGCCTGGATTTGGTCAAAGAACAGATTCGCCTGGCCGCAGGAGAAAAGCTGGGCTTTTCCCAGGAAGATGTTCGGCTGAACGGGCACGCCATCGAGTGTCGCATCTACGCCGAGGACCCCGAAAACAATTTTCTGCCGTCCATCGGCAAGATCACCTTCGCGTCACCGCCCGCCGGGCCTGGCATTCGCGAAGACAGCGGCTTCTTTGCGGGCAGCGAGGTGTCGATGTACTACGACCCCCTGCTGTCCAAGCTCATCGCCTGGGGCCGCGACCGCCAAGAAGCCATCGCGCGCATGCGCCGGGCGCTGCGGGAATACCAGATCGCGGGGGTGGAGACCTCGATTCCGTTTTGTCTGCAGGTCATGCATCACGATAAATTTGTCTCAGGTAAGTTTGATACCCATTTCATCGAGAAAACACTGCTCGAGGGCAGCGCGTCGCCGGAATCGCTGAACGCAGACGGCACCGAGGCGGTGGCTGCGCTGGCCGCGGTGCTGTTCGAGCTGGAAAACCATAAAGTACAAACGCCTGCCACACCTATCGGGCAAGGGACGCCGGTGAGTTTGTGGAAGTTGGCGCATCGCAAATTGCGTTGAGGCTAAGGCACGTCAGGTGACAAGCTTGCCGGCCCTGGGTTCTCCGCTGTGTGCAGTGGGACAAGAATTGTTGTAGTG
The DNA here is from genome assembly GCA_964419085.1 of uncultured Cytophagia bacterium. GTDB lineage: Bacteria > Zhuqueibacterota > Zhuqueibacteria > Oceanimicrobiales > Oceanimicrobiaceae > CAYQOI01. Next base: position 14,032 of record CAYQOI010000012.1, read on the forward strand.
GAATTGCAGAACAGAAAATTAGTCGACCGATTTTTTCAAGGTGATCGTTTCGCGTTGGCGAAGATGATCACGCGGGTGGAAAATGCCGAACCCCAGGAGGTGGATTTCTGGGAAGCCCTCTATCCGCATGTGGGCAAGGCGTACCGCGTCGGGATTACGGGCCCGCCTGGCGCTGGAAAAAGCACCCTGGTGGATGAGCTGGTAAAGCACCTCCGGCGGCAGGGCCATCAGGTGGGCGTGATCGCGGTGGACCCCACCAGCCCGTTCAGCGGCGGCGCGCTGTTGGGCGACCGCATCCGGATGAACGACATCGCGCTGGACGAGGGCGTGTTCATCCGCAGCGTGGCCACCCGCGGGAGCCTGGGCGGCCTTTCTGAAAAAGCCGACGACATCGCGGATGTCCTGGACGCCTTTGGCAAGGATTACATCATTTTTGAGACCGTGGGCGTGGGGCAGTCGGAGTTGGATGTGGTGGAAGCCGCGGACACGACGATCGTTGTGCTGGTGCCGGAGTCGGGCGATTCCATCCAGGCGATGAAGGCCGGGCTGATGGAAATCGCGGATTTCTTCGTGCTGAACAAAGCGGACCGCCAAGGCGCGGACCAGGCGATTGTGGAGCTCCAAACCATGTTGCAGTTGCGGGAAAAGCAGCCCTGGCAGCCGGCGGTTTTGCGCGCGGTGGCCAAAGACGGCGAGGGCATTCCGGAAATCGCCGAGATGATCGAACGGCACCGGAAATTTTTATCCGAGCACGGGCTGTTACACCAAAAGAGACAGGAGCGCCTGCAGCGCAAAGTCGAGGCCATCGTCCGACATCTGCTGGAGCAAACCTTCTGGGACGAACCCACGCGTGAGAAACTGCTGGTTGAACTAAAAAACTCGGGGCGCAAAGCCGCGTCTCCATCATCTATCGCGCAAGCACTGTTTGAGGATTTCAAAAGAAAGCTTGGAGAGTTGTCATGAAGAACGACGATAAAGACAAGGTACAGGCGCTTCGCCAGGCATGGGAGAAGCGCATGGCCCAGACTGCCAAAACCCGCAGCGGCAGTTTTGTGACCGTGTCCAGCGAACCGGTCAAATTGCTCTACACCCCTGAAGATGTTGCGGAGATCGATTTTGCCGAGGATATCGGCTTTCCTGGGGAATTCCCGTACACCCGCGGCATCCATCACAACATGTACCGCGGGCGGCTGTGGACCATGCGGCAGTTCGCGGGATTCGGAACCGCCAAGGACACCAATCAACGCTTCAAGTACCTGCTGGAAAACGGCCAGACCGGCCTGTCGGTGGCGTTCGACCTGCCCACGCTGATGGGCGTGGATTCCGACCACCCCAAAAGCCACGGAGAGGTGGGCGTCTGTGGCGTCGCCATCGACTCCCTGGCCGACATGGAGGTGCTGTTCGAAGGCATTCCTCTGGACAAGATCAGCACTTCCATGACCATCAACTCGCCCGCGGCCATCTTGCTGGCCTTCTACATCTGCGTTGCGGAAAAACAGGGCGTGCCGCAGGAACAACTGCAGGGCACGCTGCAAAACGATATTCTGAAAGAGTATATCGCGCAAAAGGAGTTTATTTTTCCGCCGGATCCCTCCATGCGGATCTTTGTGGATTCCGTTGAGTACTGTACCAAACACGTGCCCATGTGGAACACGGTCTCCATCAGCGGCTACCACATTCGCGAGGCGGGCTCCACCGCGATCCAGGAGTTGGCTTTTACCCTGGCCGACGGTTTCGCCTACGTTGAAGCCTGCATGAAGCGAGGGCTGAATATCGACGATTTTGCGCCGCGGTTCTCTTTCTTCTTCAACTCCCACATCGACTTCTTCGAAGAGATCGCGAAATACCGGGCCGCCAGGCGCATCTACGCTCGCCGGATGCGGGACAAGTACGGCGCCAAAGATGAACGCTCCTGGAAGCTGCGGTTTCACACGCAAACCGCGGGCTGCTCCCTGACCGGACAGCAACCTGAAAACAACATTATCCGCACCGCGTTCGAGGCGCTGGCCGGGGTGCTGGGGGGCACGCAGTCTCTGCACACCAATTCGCTGGATGAAACCTGGGCGCTGCCCTCGGAGTGGGCCGCAAAGATCGCGTTGCGCACCCAGCAGATCATCGCGCACGAGACCGGCGTGGTGAACACGGTGGATCCGCTTGCCGGTTCTTATTTTGTGGAAAGCCTGACCAGCAAAATGGAACAGGCCGCGCAGGAATATTTCGAAAAAATCGACGCGCTGGGCGGCGTGATCCCGGCCATCGAAAAGGGCTTTTTCCAGAAGGAGATCGCCAATGCGGCGAAAAAGTACCAGCAGGAGATCGACAAGAAGGAGCGAATCATCGTCGGCGTGAATGCGTTTAAAGAGAAGAGCGAGAAGCTGGACATTCCGATTTTGCGCATCGATGAAAAGGTGGAAGCCGAACAGGTGGCCAATCTCAAGAAGCTCAAACGCGAGCGCAATCAGGCGCAGGTCCAGGAGACTTTGCGCCGGCTCAGGGAGGCGGCCCGCGATGGCTCTAACCTGATGCCCCGGTTCATCGAATGCGCCAGGGCCTACGCCACGGTGGGCGAGATGATCGAGGTGCTCAAAGAGGAGTTCGGCGAATATGAAGAACCGATCATTTTCTAAGAATCTGGTTGCATCTTAAGTTTTTCCGTGTATTTTTACAGAGGTTCGAAGGTCGACAGAAGTCAGCTTCACGGTTGTTTTAAGGACGCACATGCAACGTAAGATCAGAGTCTTGGTGGGAAAACCGGGGTTGGATGGCCACGACCGCGGCGCGAAGGTGATCGCCAGCGCGTTGCGCGACGCGGGCTTCGAGGTGATCTACACCGGTCTGCATCAGACCCCGGAGCTTATCGTGGAGACCGCGCTGCAGGAGGATGTCGACGTCATCGGGCTCAGCATCTTGTCGGGCGCGCACATGACCCTTTTCCCCAAAATCAAAAAGCTCATGGATGAGAAGGGCCTCAAAGATGTGTTGTTGACGGGTGGCGGCATCATTCCGCCCGAAGACATGGAAGCGCTGGAGGCCATGGGAGTGGGCAAGCTGTTCGGTCCCGGCTCCAACACGCAGGATATCGTTGCTTACATCAAGGAGTGGGCGGAGAAACACCGCAAGAAGGTTGAATGAAAGCTGGCGGAACGGAAATATTTCGGCACAGCCGGTTGTTTCACACAGCAGAACGGGAAGGCAGATGATTCATCGATCCAACAT
>CAYQOI010000013.1:0-10566 GCA_964419085.1 uncultured Cytophagia bacterium
GCATTCGCAGGAGTGACAAATTGGTGCTCTTTTCCGACTTTTTGGACAGCCCCGCGGACTCCAACGACGGTAAAGGGGGAAAGCAGATCACACGTTTGTGCAAAATGGATTTTGTGGTAACCTGGTGGTACCTGGGTCGCCCATCTGCTCGTTTACTGAGGAAAACAGATACGACCTCATTCGCGGCGAGAGGTTCATTTCCGTTCGTTTTGTTTGCCGCAGGGTGCGGCTATCTTTTCTGGGCGCCCCGGCCGCCACCCCCCATCTTGTTTGTTCAACGGGTCAAAGCCCATTGATTTCCTGTTTCTTCATACCAAATCAAGGAGGGTTCGCCATGTTCTTTTTTAACACGTCTTACCGCAAGCCACAGCCCGCGCGTTTCGCGTTTTGGCTTATCGCGGTCGCGTTCTTTCTGGGCTTGCAGTTGTCCCCCAACCTCTTTGGCCAATCTTCTCGGTCTGGCACTCAGAGCCTTCTGCCCAAACACCTCACGTCCGGGATGGACACGGAGGGCGACCCGATGATTTCCGGTGGGGCAGAGTTCGGCATGACCGGCCCCATGAGGGCCAGCGGAACTGCCCACGCGCCGGACCAGATATCGCTTTCCCAAGGGGCGCAGCCGGATGTGCTCAATTCGCTGAAAGTGGACAAACGGTTCGAGGGCTTCGGTTTCGACGACAATCCGGTGGAAAACGGCGGCTTTTTGTTCATCCCGCCGGATCCCATGGGCGCGGCCGGCAAAGACAGGGTGCTGGCAGTGGTGAATACCATGATCGAACTGCGCACAAAAGACGGCAAGCTGAAATGGCGTGATAGCCTGCGCGATTTCTTCTCCCCGCTGGGAAATCAAACACTGGGGACGTTCACCTTCGACCCCAAGGTCGTTTATGACCACTTTGAAAAACGCTTTCTGGTGGTCGCCCTGGAACAGACTCAAACGGTTTTCGGAGCGCCGGAGGACGCGTCTCGCATTTTGGTGGCCGTTTCTAAAAAGAAAAATCCCAAGACGCCCACAGCCGCCGATTGGAACTACCTCGCCATCGACTCCAAGACGTTTCTCTTCGGTCCGTTTTTTCTCTGGGCCGACTATCCCGGTTTCGAGGTCGACGAAGAGGCTGTGTATGTTACGGCAAACATGTTCACGTTTTTCAGTTCGCCCGTGCCGGGTGCGTTCGGCGGCGTGCGTCTCTGGATCATCGACAAAGGAGAAGATGGCGGCTTTTATGACGGCGGTCCGGCCACGGTGACGCAGCACGATCCCTACGCCAACGCGGGCATCGCGACCACCACCATGCCGGCCCTGGTTTTCGGTGAGGACGGAGCGGGCCCGGGGATCGGTACGTTCCTGGTTTCGTACTCCGGGCTTTCCAACGGTGTGGATGAATTCGTGCAGGTTGTGCGGGTGGACGACCCGCTGGGCAGCAGCGGCGGCCCCTTCTTCAGCCAGCAATTTATCGACATCGGCAACATCGAGGATTTCGCGCCCGTCGCGCTGCCCGATGCACCGCAGGCCGGCACCACGGTGGGAATCGAGGTGAACGACCGCCGGGCGTTGGACGCGGTGTGGCGGGACGGCTCGTTGTGGTTTACCACCACCATCAATCCCAATTCCGGCCCCGATGCAGGCCAGACCACCGCGCACTGGTTCAAGCTCAACACCGATGCCACCGGTTTCGCCTCCTTTGCGGATCAGGGCGACATCGGCGGGGAAGACATCGCGCCGGGGACGTTCACCTTCTTCCCCTCGGTCGCGGTGAACAAGAAAGACGAGGTGAAATTCGGTTTTTCGGCCTCGGCAGCCACGATTTTTGCCGGCGCGTTCGTGACGGGTCGGCAGCCGGGTGACGCACCGGGTACGGTACAAGGAGCGGAGACCGTTCATGCCGGAGAAGATTCATACGTGCGGACCTTCGGCGGCTCGCGCAACCGCTGGGGCGACTACAGCGGCATCGCGGTGGATCCAGACAACGACAAGTTCTGGGTGTTCAACGAATTTGCCGACACCCGCGGCACGCCCACCGGTGGCGGCGAAGACGGACGCTGGGGCACGGCCTGGGCGCGGTGCAAGTTTACCGATGACGAGGAAAGCCTTAGCAGCCTGGCGGATGCCGGTCCCGGCAAAGGCGACGCACCCCAGGTACAATCGATTCCCTCTACGTTTGCGCTGGAACAAAACTATCCGAATCCGTTTAATCCGGAAACGCGGATCAGCTACCAGCTCCCGGAAGAGACCAACGTGGTGTTGAAAATTATCAACGTGCGTGGGCAGGTGGTGCGGACGCTGGTGAACGAATTCAAGGCCCCCGGAACCTACCAGGCGGTCTGGGATGCCCGCGACGATGCTGGCCGCGCGGTGACCAGCGGTACCTATTTCTACCAGCTCAAGACCGACAAGTTTGTGCAGACGCGCAAATTGACCTTGCTGAAATAACCAAAGGAGGGGTTAACGTAGCGAGAAAGGCGCTCCTGTTCGGGGGCGCCTTTCTAATTCAGGCCGTGCGCCGCGGCGATCCTCATTCTTGTGGCAGAGCGCGAATCTGACCGGATTCGTAGAGCACCACCCTGTAGCCCTCCAGCGTTTTGGGGATGCGCTTCTCCAATTCCGCGGTTTTCTTTTCCACCATAACCAAAATAACCGCTTCCCCGTTGTCCTCTCCGATGCCCACTCCCACTACCCCGTCCAGCGCCATGAGGTCCTGCTCGTGTTTTTTTTGCACTTCGGTGATGCTGAGTTTTTCCATGTTCACCGTCCTCTCTTTTTCTGCCGATTTGCGAGGGCCGCACGCGATGCTTTGGGCCGCCAGGCTCACCAGGCAGAAAAGAAAAATGCTGTTCTTGCGCCAACTCATCTTTGCCCTCGTAGATTGAGACACGTCGCTAATCTGAATAATTCACTAACTGGCTTCTCATTCAGGAGGAATCTCTTTAGCAAACAGGAATCTAAACAGCATACAAGACTCCTCCTGAGCGACGGACGAGCTCACAGCAATCGACCGTAAATGCTCAGTTTGTGAATCATCCCGCTAACTCTTTTTCTGCTGCGCTATCCAATTCTCCACCCGCCGCGTCAAAATGTCCAGCGGGATGGCGCCCGCGCTGAGTACCAGATCGTGGAACGCGCGCAGGTCGAAGCGTTCGCCCAGTTCTTCTTCCGCCCGCGTTCGCAGCTCGCGGATTTTCATCTGTCCGATTTTGTACGCCAGCGCCTGGCCCGGCCACGCGATGTAGCGGTCTACTTCGTTTTCCACATTCTTCCGGGTGAGCGCGGAGTTTTCCAGCATGAAATCGATGGCCTGCTGCCGCGACCAGCCGAACGCGTGGATTCCGGTGTCCACCACCAGCCGCAGCGCGCGCCACATCTCGTAGGAAAGCGCACCGAATTCTGAGTAAGGATCCCGGTAGAAGCCCACCTCTTTGCCCAGGCTCTCTGCGTACAGCCCCCAGCCCTCGACGAAAGCGGTGTAGCTGGCCATGGTGCGAAATTTCGGCACATCTTCCAGCTCCATCTGCAGAGCGATCTGTAGATGGTGGCCCGGCACGGCCTCGTGGAAAGAAAGGGCCTCCATTTCGTATTTCGGCCGGCTCTTTAGGTCGTAGGTGTTGGCGTAGAACCAGCCGGGTTGCGTGCCGTCCGCGGACGGTCGGTTGTAGTACGCGGTGGTGGCTTGCGCCGCGGCGAATGCCGGCACCGCGCGCACGCCGTAAGGGGCACGCGGTAGCTTGCCGAACAGTTTGGGCAGCTCCGCGTCCATCCGCTTGCAGATGTCCCGGTAGCCCACCAGGAGATCTTCGGGGCGCGTGTAGTAGAAGCGCGGGTCGGTGCGCAGGAAGTGGACGAATTCCTGGAAGCTGCCCTCGAAGCCGGTCTGTTCGATGATCGCGTCCATCCGCTTCCGGATCCGCGCCACCTCCCGCAGCCCGATGTCGTGGATTTCCCTGGCGCTCAGCGTGGTGGTGGTGAAGCGTTTGATCCGGTACGCGTAAAATGCTTCGCCGTCCGGGTACCGCTTCGATGCGGAAATTTCCTCGCTGGCCTTCGGGATGTATTCGTCAGCAAAAAAGGCTTTGAATTGCTGAAACGCAGGCAGGACTTTTTCTTCCAACACCTGTTTTCCCAGCGCTGCGAGGCGGTGTTTTTGAGCCTCAGGCAGGTTGTCGGGAAAAGCCTTAAAGGGCTGGTAAAGCGGGAAATCGTCCAGCGGGACGGAGAGGAGCGCGTCGATCTGTTGGGGCACGGCTTTCAGCACCAGACGGGGCGGCGTGCGTCTTCGTTTCAACCCCTCCCGCAGCAGCGCTTTTTGCTGCTCGATGTAGGCCGGGATGGCCTTCAGCCTGGCCAGATAGTCCTCGTACTGGCGGATGGTGCGCAACGGCACGCGTTCGTGCAATTCAGGCAGAAAGAGGTGAAACCCGCTGCGCTGATGCACGGGTTCAAGATAGGTGCCGAAGGCGTATTCCTGTACCTGCCAGCCTAATTGCCCCTGAAAAAGGTCGTAGTTGAGTCGATCTTCGGCATCGAGTTGCTCGCGATGGACGTCTTCCAGGCGTTGGAGGAACGTGAGAATCGCGTCGTGTCGTCTGGCGTAGCCCGCGAGACTTTCATCGGAGAGCCGGTCGTTGAACCGCAGATCACCCTGGGAGGTGGCCAGCAACGGGTTTTCCCGCAGCACGAACTCCCAGTAATCTCGAAAGATCTGATGCAGCCGTTCGTGGTCGTTTTGACCCTGGGCCCGCAGGGCAGGACTGCTCCCAGCCAGGACCAGGGCGCAGACCAGGCCGGGCAAAACTCTTGACATTTTATTACGCATTGGACTGACCTCGTCTTAAGCTGAATAATTCACAAACTGGCTGTCACAACCGCTCGGGCTTGTTGCGCGCCGCAAGCTTTGGTGCTATTTCAGGTAGCCTCTTTCCGCCGCCGAATGGGTGTCGGGATTACTTCTTTTTGAACAGCTCGTCGAGCTTTTTCCGGGCTTCTTCCCGCCTCGTGGAGCCCTTCTCGCCCCCGCCGCGAAATTCAAAAAACGCACAAAAATTCGCCATCTCCTTATCCTTGACCCACTCCGCCTGCGGTTCGCGGCACTGATTGTGCGCACCCGGGTCATAGAAGCGGCAGTTGCGGCAGCAGTGAACATAGGCATGGCAGTTGGGACAGGTTTCTTCCCTCCGGGGCTTCTGGGAAAAGGACAATTTTGTCCCACAGGCATAACAACTCATGACATCGCTCGGTTGGTTCTCAACTCAGAGCAAATTACAGAATGGGAAGGTGAAAGACAAGGAAAAAAGAGGACCGGGACGACTCGCGAAGAGGGGTGGGGGAGGAAACGGCTACGCGTCGGTGTCCACCAGCGCCGCGATTTGTTCGGTCACGTCGCGCAGCGAAGCGAACGGTTTCTTGATGAAAAGCGCCGCGCCGTTGCGCAAAAATTCCTGCACCGACTCGTCCGTCATCAGCAGGCCGGAGATGGCGACAAACGGCGCACCGGGTCGGTACTTTCGCGTGGCCCGCAACACATCCGTGCCAGACGTGCCGTCAGGCATCTTGACGTCGCAGACCACCAGGTCCACCGGCTCACGCTGCAGGAGGTCGATGGCGTGGCTGCCTTCCAACGATTCCAGCACGGAAAACCCCATGCGGGTGAAACGGCGCTTCAGAATGTCGACGATGATCTCCTCATCATCGACGATGAGAATCTTCTTGCTCATTGTTTGGATCGATCGTTGGGTTTTCCGGTTCGCCGTTCTACGGGAAACACGAGGGTGAACTCGCTGCCGCGATTTTTTTTCGACTGTACCTGCATTTGTGCGCGGTGTTCTTTGAGGAACGTCTTCACGATCGCCATGCCCAGACCGGTGCCTTCGCCAGCCTTCTTGGTGGTGAAGAAGGGGTCTGCCATCCGGTCCAGGGTCTCCTCGCTCATGCCGCAACCGTTGTCCTTGATCCTGACCACCACGCCGCCGGCTTCGACGCCGGTGGAGAGAGACACTCGTTTTGCTCTCCGACCCGCGGCGTTCAGCGCGTCCTTGGCATTGGAAATGAGGTTCTGAAAGATGGATTCCAACTCCCCGCGGCGTCCCCAGATCCGGGGAATCCCGGCGTGCAATTCGAGCGCGATTTGAATCCCGGCGCTTCTTAGCTGCGGCTCCAGCAAAACCAACGTATCTTGGATGATTTCGTTGAGATTTACCTTTTGCCAGTCCGACTCAGTGTCGTTGCGTGCGAATCGCCTGATATGATCGATGACCCAGCGCATTCTTTCGGCGCACTTTTTGATATTTGCCGCGGAATGCCGCGCCATTTCCGGTGTCAAGAACCCTTCGTCTACGGCATCGAGAATCTCATCCGCCTCCGCACTCACCACGGTGAGGGGGTTGTTTAGCTCGTGTGCAACGCCCGCGCCGAGGGTTCCCAGGGTGGCAAGCCTGGCTGCGTGTTCCCACTGAGCCTTTAGAGAGCGGAGTTCCGCCTCACTTTGGCGCAATTTATCTTGCAGTTTTTGATTCTGGCGGGCCAGCAGCTCCACCTGCCTGCCCGCATCGTGAGGGAGGAGAAGGATATCGGTTTGGCTGATTTCCTGAACTGTTGTCCCCTGGGCGTTGGACGTCTGCCCGTTACCGTAATCTTGCCGTCTGGTCATAGAGATTGCCGGAATGTAAGTTTCCTGAGCAAATTATCGACGTGTGGCAGGATTTCTAAAGTTAAGCCGGAAATATCTTGACAAACGGTCACCCCTGCATTATATTTAAAGCTGTTTAAAATCGACACGTGAAAAAGCGAGTGGAGGAGGAGCATCATGGCATCGTATCGAGGTCAGGTCGTGACTCATTACTGCAATACGTGCAAAACAGATCAGGAAATGAAACCGCAACGCGATGGATTTGAGGGTAGAATAGTATGGTTGAAATGTACAGGTTGTTCGGCATTGTTGTTTTTGAAAAAAGAAGAATATGAAGCGCTACATGGGGGGGATACGAGCAAAAAACTCGACGATGCGGAACAGGAGTACGTTTCCTACAGTCCCAACGATACCTACTCGGTGGGACAACTGCTTTACCATCCGGTCTGGGATGATAGGGGCGAGGTGGTGAAAAAGGAGGTCACCAGCAGCGGTCATCACTCCATCATTGTGGCCTTCCACCGACTCGGTCAGAGAACCCTGATCGAGAGTTTATCTGCGTGACAGTGAAACCATACTCGGAGTTGCAAGTATAAGAAAAGGAATTTGGATGGGTTAGCGCATCCAGATTCCGGAAGAACATAACGTTAGAGGTGAGATTACTTTAGGCATGGCAAAAAAGCAAAAAAAGTCGGACAGCCGTCCAAAACAGTCGATCGAGAAGTACCTGGAAGAGATCGGTGGTTTTTCTCCGCTACCGCCGGAGCAGGAGATCGAATTGACGCGCAAAATTCGCAAGGGCGATTCCGCGGCATTGGATAAATTGGTGAAGGCGAATCTGCGATTCGTCATCAGTGTGGCAAAGGAATATCAGGGGCAAGGCTTGCCGCTGCAGGACCTGATCAGTGAAGGCAATCTGGGTCTGATCAAGGCCGCGCAGCGCTTCGATGAGACCCGTGGGTTCAAGTTTATTTCCTACGCCGTGTGGTGGATTCGCCAGTCGATTCTCCAGGCGTTGGCGGAGCAGTCCCGTGTGGTGCGCCTGCCGCTCAACCGAGTCGGGGCCATCAACAAGGTGGGACGCGTGCTGGAAAAGCTGGAAAAACGGTACGGCCGCGAGCCCAGCATGCACGAGGTGGCCGACTGCATGGAAATGACCGACTACGAGGTGGCCGACGTTTTGAAGACCTCGGCGCGCCACCTGTCGCTGGATGAGCCGTTCAAAGAAGAAGAAGGCAACAACCTCTTGGATGTGCTGGAAAGCGACCGCTACGCGCCGCCGGACGACAGCTTGATGCAGGAGTCGCTCAAGGAAGAAATCGACAAAGTGCTGGTGACGCTCAAGCCGCGGGAGGCCGAGATCATTCGTCTTTACTTCGGCCTTGAAGGAGACCGGCCGCTCACGCTGGAAGAGATCGGTGAGCACTTCAAGCTCACCCGCGAACGTGTGCGGCAGATCAAAGAGAAAGCTCTGCGGAGAATGCGGCACCGCTCGCGTCTGGAGCCGCTGCGAAAATATCTAGGTTAGTCCTCCTCCACCCTTAACATGGTAGAGATGCCCTTGTGCTCCCGCGCAAGGGCATTTTTGTATCTGCTTTGTCCAAAATCGGGTTGAAAATGTCCCGTCGGATTGCTACTCTTTGCACAGATACCGTCTTCTCGTTTCGCTGACTGAAGGACCCCGATGCCCGACACGTTTGTCCAGGTTGCGTTTCCTCTCCCCATGCGGAAGAATTTCACCTATCGCGTGCCGGCAGAGTTGCGACCGGTGGCCCAGGTGGGCTGCCGCGTCCTGGCACCGTTTGGCGCGCGGCGACTCACCGGTTTTATCGTCGGCAAATCGAAGACCACGGACCTGGACGACGTCAAGGAGATCCAGGATGTGCTCGACACGGAGCCGGTGATCTCCCCGGAAATCCTGCAACTGGCCAATTGGATGTGCGACTACTATTTGTGTTCGCTGGGAGAAGCGCTGAAGGCGACCATTCCCTCTCGCTTCTTGGCCAGCTCCAGGCAGGTGGTCCGGCTTGCCACCGACGATCCCGAGGCGGTGGCCGCCCGGCTGCAATCGCGGGCCCCGCGGCAGGCACAGATTCTGCGCTACGTCGCGAAATGTGAGAAGATCTCCACCAAAGAGCTGGCCCGGCGCATCGGTGCCCGCAGCTTGTTTTCCAGCTTGAACGACCTGGCAAGCAAAGGCTACGTGCGGGTAGACCAGCAACTATCTCGCGCCGCACCGAGGCCGAAAATCGAGCACCTGGTCCGATTGACTGCCGCCGGCCAGGAACTGGTCGCGGCGCATCTCGAAGAACTGCGGCGTAAGGCCCCGAGACAAGCGGCTTATCTCGCCTATCTCAAGGTGGCCCACAAGCCGGTACCCCGTCTGCAGCTTTTGCGCCAGACCGGAGGCTCGCTAAAATCGTTGACCGGTCTGATAGAAAAGGGGCTGGTGGAGGTGGTGGAAAGGACGGTTTTGCGCGATTACTACGGCACGGACGAGGTCGCGGAGCCGCAGCCGGTCCAATTGACCGCGCAACAGTCAGATTCGGTGGGTCAGATCCGGAGCCGGATTCGGGAGCACAAGTTTGAGTCTTTCTTGCTTTTTGGCGTGACCGGCAGCGGCAAGACCCAGATTTACATCGAGGCCATCCACGAGGTGCTGGCTCAGGGCCGGAGCGCCATCGTGCTGGTGCCCGAGATTTCGCTCACGCCACAGACGGTGCGGCGCTTTCGGGCACATTTCAGAGAGCGGGTTGCGGTGCTGCACAGCGCGATGTCGCAAGGGGAGCGCTATGATTCGTGGCGACTGCTTCGTGAAGGAAAGGCCAGCGTCGCGATCGGGCCGCGGTCTGCCGTCTTTGCTCCGGTCCAAAACCTGGGCCTGATCGTGGTGGACGAAGAGCACGAGGCGTCGTACAAGCAGGCCGATTCTCCCCGCTACCACGCTCGCGACCTGGCGGTCGTCCGGGCGAAGATGGCGCAGGCGGTGGTGGTCCTGGGCTCGGCCACGCCGTCGGCGGAGTCTTTCCACAATGCCAGGACAGGGAAGTATCGGCTGCTGCAGCTCGACAAGCGCGTTTACGACGCGCCTCTGCCGCAAGTGGAGTTGGTGGACATGGTCAAGGAACGGCGGCTGTCCGGCACGCGGGAAGAATTGGTGTTCTCGCGGGTGTTGCGGCAGAAAATTCGCGACCGTCTGGAGAAGAAACAGCAGATCATCCTGTTGCTGAACCGTCGCGGGTTTTCCAGTTTCATCAAATGCAAAGATTGTGGCTATATTGCAGAGTGCGAGAATTGCAACATCACGTTGACGTACCACCGGCATCGCCACCGGCTGCGTTGTCACTACTGTGGCTACACCCGGCCGGCCCCCGAGTGCTGTCCCGAGTGCTCCGGCGCGGACATCGTTTTTCGCGGTTTTGGCACCCAGAAGGTGGAAGAGGAGCTCGCGGCTCAGTTTCCCGGGGCTCGGGTGGTGAGAATGGACCTGGATACCACCAGCCAGAAACGCTCGCACGATCGCATCCTGAGAGATTTTGGCCGGCGGCGGTACGACATCTTGTTGGGAACGCAAATGGTGGCCAAGGGCCTGGATTTCGAGCGGGTGACGCTCGTGGGCGTGATCAACGCCGACATCGGCCTGCTGCTCCCGGATTTTCGTTCTTCAGAAAGGACATTTCAACTCCTGACCCAGGTGGCCGGGCGGGCCGGGCGTCGGGACCTGCCCGGCGAGGTGATCATCCAGACCTATTCTCAGGACAGCGCCTGCCTGCAGTGCGCCCGAACGCACGATTTCCTGAGATTCTTCGCCGGTGAAATCGGGGAGCGCCGCGCGCTGCTCTACCCGCCATTCGGACGGCTGGTCGCCATTTTTTTGCGTGGGAAGAACGAGGCACGCGTACGGCAGGCTGCCGAGCAATATGCAGCGCTGCTCCGAAAGCGGCAGAAC
>CAYQOI010000013.1:10576-16803 GCA_964419085.1 uncultured Cytophagia bacterium
TCCTGGTGCTGGGACCCTCGCCGTCTCCCATCGCCCGGGTACAGAAGTACCACCGTTGGCAGATTCTGCTCAAGGGCGACAAACGAAAAGACCGCTCGGGCGCGACCATGCGTCAATCGGTTCAGGAAGCCGATGCTCTGTTTCGCGAGAAATTCAAGAGTCGCGGGGTACAGGTGGCCATCGATGTTGACCCGGTGTCGCTAATGTAGGTCTGTTCCCTCCGGAGGCTTGTGGCTTTGGGTGTATCGGATGACCAGGTCTACCACCCTGGAATAGCTGCGCAACCCCTCTTTCACCTGATTGGCTTTGAGATAGAGATCGTAGCCGCGGCTCGATATCCTGGAGAGAATGCCGCGATTGTGCTCCCAGCGGTCCCGCACGGCCGCCAGGTCCAGACGGACACGCTCGCTGATCTTTTCGGCAAAAAAGTGCCGCCGCTCTTTGTCTTGCCGCACGTTCCCCATGAAATAGGTGATCAGGCTGAAATAGCCGCTGTAACGGATCAGCGGCTCCTCGCAGCGGGTGCAGACCAGGTGGGCGAGAAAATTCGCCTCGGCCTCGTTGGTGTAGCCGAGTTGATGGGCCTTTTCGTGCGCGATGACAAACGGCAGCTCGAAAATGAGCACGTCGCGGTTGTAATGCACCTCGTTGAAAAACGGACTGAACCATCCGTTTGTGGTGAGCTTGTTCAACAACCAGTTCCCCGCGAAACTCTTCACCGCGGGGTTTGCGTGGGGTGGATGTAGGCCTAGTTCCGCGAAAGTCTCGGCATAGGCCTTTTCGATGTCTGCGTTGATCCGCTCTACCTCCATCATGGAATAGTTCAGGTTGAGCTGGTTTGCCGCCTTGATGATGTCCACGAAGGTGGAATCGTAGGCGTCCAGCGGAAGCTGTACCTTGTCCAGGTGCAGCGTGGTTTGCAGCGGGGTTCGGAGGTAGTTGATGCCCCAGAAGAGATAAAACCAGATGTAGACGATCGCGGCACCGGTGAGCAGGTTCAGGGCCAATCGTGGGAGTGTCAGGCGTTTCTTTTTCATCCGATTTACCGTAAACGGGATGCCGAAAAGGATGAGCACCCAGAGCGTAAATTCAGACAGGGAGAAGGGAAACTGGCTGGAGAAATTGGACATCGCGGACGCGATCAACGGGTAGAGCCCGGTCGAATAGTATTTTTCGACAAAATTGGGGAAATTTGCCAGAAGTTGCAGTAACAGATAAAAACTCAACGCGAAGCCGATGATTCCGGCTTTCGTTTTAGTCGGCGTCTGCATCTATTTTTTCGCTCACCCTCGCAGCGTTCGGGACAAACAGTTGTTTGCTACCGATAATTTAGACCTTTCGCGACAAAACGCAACTCTCCACGCCTAGTTTGTCCCCTGGTTGCCGCGAAAAGTTACCGGAAAGGGCCGAGGTCTCTGTTCTTACGGCAAACCCAACTCTCCCGCGATGCCCTGCATGGCTTCGATCACGTTTCCGATGTGTTCCTCGAGGGAGAGCCCCAGCAATTCCGCGCCTTTGCGAATGTCTTCCCGCCTCACGTTCCGGGCAAACGCTTTGTCCTTCATTTTCTTTTTCACGGACTTCACCGTGACGTCCATCAAGCTTTTGGTGGGCCGGACCAACGCCACAGCCACGATAAAGCCGGTGAGCTCATCTACAGCAAAGATGGATTTTTCCAGCAGCGTTTCGGGTACCACGCCGGTGTGTTCGGCGTGTGCCAGGATGGCGCGGGTGATTTCCTCCTCCACGCCCTTTTCCTGCAGAATCTTCACTCCCACAAAAGGATGTTCCTCCAGGGAGGGATGCTGCTCGTAGTCGAAATCGTGCAGTAGGCCCACCACCGCCCACTTCTCTTCATCCTCGCCGAATTTTTTGGCGTAGAAACGCATCGCGGCTTCCACCGCGAGCATGTGTTTGCGCAAGTTTTCCGATTTGGTGTATTCCGTCATGATGTTCCACGCGTCTTCTCTGGTCACGGTTGCCTCCTTTCTTTCTTGCTCTCCGAGTTATGCCAGGTCGGGTGGTGTTTTTCAACAGATGATTCGCAGAGCGGTTGGGATCAGTTGGAATTTTGCCGGCAGTTTGCCGGGTAGTTCGCCGTCGGCTTCGATGTAAACGTCGTGCTGGGAGCGCAGGGTGATCTCTTTGCCCCGCAGGGTTGTGACCTTGTGGTGACGGCCGAGCGTGCCGTTGTAGAGCCGGTGGGTGTTCGCCAGCACCTCAGCCCGGTTGACATCCCCGATGATCACGACGTCGAAGAGCCCGTCATCGAGTTTGGCCTCCGGCGCGACCCACATGCCGCCGCCAAAGAACTGGCCGTTGGCCACCACCACCGAGTTGACCACCTGTGTGGCGTGAAAAACGTCGTCCACCTGGATCTCCACTGGCTTGTTTTTGTACACCGCCAGCGTCCGCAGCAAACCGATGAGGTAGGCGAAGAACTGTCCCAGCGCCTTGGTGGACTGGTTCACCCGTTCCACCATGGTGCCGCCGAAGCCCGCGTCCGCGATGTTGATAAAGTAGCGTTGCACGGGGCGGTCATCGCTGCTGCGGCAGGTGAGCAACCCCACGTCGCAGAGCTTTGTGCGGCCCTCTGCGATTCTCTTCGCGGCTTCATGCAACTCTTCCGGAAGCTCCAACGTTTTGACCCAATCTCCGCCCGTGCCCATGGAAATGACCGCCAGCTCCGCCTCCGGGCTGACGGGGCGACCGTCTTCGAAGAAGCCGTTGACGACCTCGTTGATGGTCCCGTCCCCGCCCACGGCTACGATGGTGCGGTAGCCGTCGCGGAGCGCGTTTTGCGCGAGGCGGGTTGCCTCCCCCACAGCGGTAGTGAAAGCCGTGCTTACATCGCCTAGTAAGGTGGAAACCGCCTGGTGGAATTCGTCCTTTGCCTTCTGGAAGGCGTTATTTCCTGCAACGGGGTTGATGATGAGTTTGATTTTTTGGTTCATGCGACAGAGACCTACTGCTGCTCTACCAAGTCCACCAGGCCATGATGCTGAGGTAGGCGACCACCAAGATGCCGCCTTCTATGCGGCTGAGATACCGGCCGGTTCGAATCAAAGGATACAATCCCAGGGTGAGACCCAGCATGACCGGCAGATACATATGCGACAGCGACGCGGAGACCGGCAGGGGATGTGCCAGGGCACTGGGCCCGGCGATGGCCATCATATTGAAGATGTTGGAACCGATGATGTTACCGATGCTGATATCGCCCTCGTTTTTCAGCGCGGCCACCAGCGAGGTGGCGAGTTCGGGGAGTGAGGTGCCGATGGCCACCGCGGTGAGGCCCAGGAGCAGCTCGGAAACCCCGAATTGACGGCTGATTTCCACCGCAGAGGTGATGGTCCAGTCCGCGCCAAAGCTCAGGCCGGTAATCCCCACCACCACCCAAAGGAGGTTGACAAGAAAGTCCTTTTTCTTGTCGCGCGGTGTGGCGTATTTTTTGGCCAGCACGCTGGAGTTTTTTCGCGCACCGGCGATCACAATCCAAAGGTAGACGACGAATCCCAGGGACAGGGTGAGGCCGTCAACCCGGCCCAGATCACCGTTCAGGCAGATGAGCCAAAAGTAGGCCGAGACCACGATTACGAGCGGCACTTCGAATTTCAGCAGCTTGAGATTCACCGCGATGGGCCGCGCCAGCGCGGAGAGGCCGAGGATCAGGCCGATGTTGGAGATGTTGGAGCCCACGATGTTTCCCAACGCGACGTCGGTCCTGCCCCGGATCGCGGCAAGCAAACTGACGATGAATTCGGGCATGGAGGTGCCGAAGGCCACCACCGTCAATCCGATGATGATGGGGCTGATGCCCAGCAGTTGTGCGAGTCGAGAACTGCCCCGCACCAGCGCATGTCCGCCGGCGAACAGAAGCACCAAACCCGCGACAAACAGGCTAACGATTGGGAGCATCGGCGTGATCTTGGTAAGATGGCCTGGACTCGGCGTTTGCGAGTTCCCAGGCGACCAGAAAGGCCAGCCGAGCCACGCGCGCCAGCTTGCCAGGCTTGATCTTGTCGGCCGTGTCGGAAGGACGATGGTAGTCGGGATGTCCGTCGGTGTTGTAAAAGATCACCGGAATCCGGTGCCGGGCGAAATTGGCCTGGTCGCTGCGGTCAAAATACTGCTCGCCGTCGTAGTTCAGGTGCAAGCCCACGTAGCGGTTGGCGGCCCGATTGATGGCCCGAATTTGCGGACTGTGCCGCGTGCCGATGATCGTGACGTCGTTGTCTTCGTTGCGACTGATCATGTCGAGATTGATCATGGCCACGGTCTTGGCCAGTTGGAACACAGGGTGTCGCACGTAGTACGCAGAGCCGAGAAGCCCCAACTCTTCCGCAGAAAAGGCGGCAAAGAGGACGCTGCGCCGCGGGCGCACAGGCATTTGTGCAAACGCCTCCGCGATCTCCAACAGCCCGGCGGTCCCGGAGGCGTTGTCGTCCGCACCGTGGTAGATGTGACCGTCGACCACACCGATATGGTCGAAATGCGCGCCCACCACCACCACTTCGTGTTTCAGACGTTGGTCGCTGCCTTCTATGAAGCCGATGACATTCTGGGTAGAGCGCGTTTCGCTTTTCAGCTTTACCGAGACGTGAACGCGCAGATGCGAGACAACGAAGCTCATGGGCTCGAGGGTGGCATCGATGACGCGCTGCAGCCGCCGCAAACTCCTGCCCTCCGCTGCCAGAATGCTCTGGGCGACCTGTTTATCGATCCAGAGTACCGGGAAGCTGCGGAGATTGCGGTCGGAGTCCAGAGTCCAGGCCGGTTGACCGATTCGGGATAGCCAGCTTTCCTGGGGCGCCAGGTCGCCGTGTCCTCCCTCCGG
This sequence comes from uncultured Cytophagia bacterium, assembly GCA_964419085.1. Classification (GTDB taxonomy): domain Bacteria; phylum Zhuqueibacterota; class Zhuqueibacteria; order Oceanimicrobiales; family Oceanimicrobiaceae; genus CAYQOI01. Next base: position 15,414 of record CAYQOI010000013.1, read on the forward strand.
GTCCGTGACGACCAGCAGCGCCGCGGCGCCGTGCCGCCGTGCGTTCAGCGCTTTGCTTTCGAGAAAGGCGTGCGGTGTCAGCTTGCGCCCGTCGAACACGCTGGTGGAGTCGTTTTCCCGGGGCTCGTGCCGCAAAACCAGGACCACCTTGCCGTGAACATCTATGCCGGCGTAGTCGTCGTAGTGGTACTCCGGGGCCGTGATGCCGTAGCCCGCGAACACGACAGGCGCTTCCACCCGGTTTTCCCCAGTGAAATCCAGCGGCACAAATTGGGAATGCAGCGAAAAGACCCGTCTTTTTCGCGTTCTCGCTTTGCGCGGCACGCTCAGCCAGAGCGTGGCTTGTTTTAGTGTGCGCCGGACGAGTTTGAAGTTCTGGTAAAATCGGCCGTCGTCGCCCGCGGGGTGGAGGTGAAAATGGGCGTATTCGGCCGCGATGTACTTGGCCGCCATCCACTGCCCGAGTTTGCCCGTTTCTCGACCCTGAAACCGGTCCGACGCCAGAATTTCGACGTATTGCCGGGATTCATTCGCGGTGATGGATGCGAGCGCGGTGCGAAGCGGCTCCGGGGCGGTGGAGTTGCTTTCGGACGCTGCTGCCGCGGTGCAAAAAAGAAAAGCAAGCAGGCAGATTGCGGGCAGCAAGCGCTTTTGTTTCGCCGGTCGTATGAAAGTCACAAAGTCCCTCTTTAATCGAATGTTAAAGCTAACAAAAGCCATGGATTTATGCAAGGAATTTGTGCCTGCGGAGCCCGGCGCAGCCAGGTCGTCGCCCACTCGCTGGTCACCGAAGCGGCGTGACTTTCAAGCTTGCGTTCTTCGCAAACAATTCTTACTTTTCCTGTAAAAGGAGGATCAATTTCGGGTTGGCCGCAGGGGCTTGCCGGCACCGGTAAGCCGCGAGGTTTTGCCTGCACGGAGGGGGATGGGGGCAAATACTATGTATCTATATGTTAGGCAGTACAAGAGAGTTTGGTACTCCAAATGGTAGATTATCCATCCGAACAAAGTGCATTTATCGATACGAACGTGCTTGCACATATCGTCGGTGAGTCTCGCAAAGGGTGTAAGATTCTCCGTATTCTCAGAGAATCCAACATCAAGATTGTAACGTTCCGTAAATGCGTTTATGAACTATATTCAATGATTAAGGGTACAACCAAAGGAAATATTTCCAAGACAAACCATCCTCTAAAGAAGCTCCTCACTAAAGAGCTAAATGATATCGGACAAAAACTATTCAAAAGAGAATCTACGGTTGACGCAGTCGGTAATTCCCATTACTGGTATAATTTGTGTGAGGAATGGCAGGGATGGGATTTTTTTGAGTCAAGCATAAGCGATATCAATACATTTGTAATTCCTTCACAGAAGGACAAAACCTTGCAGT
>CAYQOI010000014.1:0-9407 GCA_964419085.1 uncultured Cytophagia bacterium
GATGCGCCGCGGTCGCGGGTTTTTGGGTTGCTTCTATAACGCGAGAACGTTATTTTAGAAAGTCACCTCTATTTTTGCCCGGAAACCCGTCGGTCCGCTTCTTCGGGCACACGCGTGATTTCCCAAACGAGGTTTGCCTTCTTCGGATCGCCAGGGAAATCGCCTACAGGCCAACGGCTGGAGCCTTTTTGCGGCTCAAAACAACCTCTAAAACGAAAGGAGCGTGTGAACATGTCCCTTCCTACAGAACCCATCGGTAGCCTGCCCCGCAGCCGTGAGCTGCAAGACGCGATGGCCGCTTTTTCACGAGGCGAGCTTTCGGCGGAGGAGCTGGACGCCCAGTTCGACCGGGCCGTCAGCGAAACCATCCAGAAGTTCGAAGCCACGGGTTCCCCCGTCATCAGCGACGGAGAACAGACCAAACCCAGTTTTGCCACTTACCCGCTGGCCGGACTGGAGAATCTCGCTGCTGACGGGGTGGTCATCCCCTTTGAAGACGGCCACACGCGGCAGTTGCCGCGTTTGACCGCAGGACCGTTTCGCTACAATGTGTACGCCGGTTCTTACCTTCCCCGGGCGAAGAAATACGCTACCCGTCCGGTGAAACAAGCGGTGATCTCGGCTTCGGCCATGAGCCTGCTCTATCCCCAGGAGGGCATTCCCGGCTATCCTCGAGAGCAGTTTCTCGCGGATCTGGTGCAGCAGGCGGTGGCAGACATCCGGAGCTGTTTTGACAACGGCGCGCACAATGTTCAGATCGACTTTACCGAAGGCCGCCTGGCCGTGAAACTCGATCCCTCCAAAGGGCTGCTGCGCCAATTCATCGATCTCAACAACCAGGTGCTTTCTCACTTTACGCCGGAAGAGCGGCAACGCATCGGGGTGCATACGTGTCCCGGAGGCGACCACGATTCTACCCACAGCGCCGACGTGGACTACGCAGAACTGATTCCCATGTTGCTGACCTTGAACGCAGGCAATTTCTACATGCAAATGGCCAGCGAAGAGAATCCGGAGAAGGCTTTGAAGGTCATCGGCGAGCATCTCCGCCCCGACCAACGGGTCTATATCGGCGTCATCGATGTCATCGACGAGACCGTCGAATCCGACGAAACCGTGCGCGACCGGGTCCTGACAGCAGCGGAATACATCCCGGTGCGCCAGCTCGGCACCACCGACGACTGCGGCTTCTCGCCCTTCAGCGACGACATCGCGACCAGCCGCGAGACCGCATTCGCCAAGATCGCGGCTCGTGTGCGCGGCACGCAGATGGCCGCCCAAAAACTCGGAGTTTGAAAGAACGGGAAGGCTGGCAGGTCCCGCGGTGCAAAGATAAGCTGAGTTCGGAGTATTAGGCCAGCTGGTAGGCGAGCGGGTCTCTCGCTAAAACCCGAAAAGCTTGAGCACGAGGTAAAAGTAGCTGCTCACGATCAGCGAGGCCGCGACGATCAGAACGATGCCGATTCGCACCATGCGCCGGATTGAAATGTAGCGCGAGCCGAACACGATGGCATTGGGCGGCGTGGAAACCGGCAGCATAAAAGCACAGGACGCAGCCACTGTTGCCGGAAACATGATGACCAGGGGGTCCATCTTGAGGTCGATGGAGAGCGCCGCCAGGATGGGAAGGACCGTGGTCGCGACCGCGGTGTTCGAGGTGAATTCCGTCAACAGTGCCACGGAAATCGCCAGCAGGAAAAGCATCACAAATGCCGGCAGGTGACCAAGGAAAACCAGGTGTTTTCCGATAAACGCCGCCAGGCCCGTCTTTTGAATGCCGTCGGCCAGAGCGAATCCGCCGCCGAACAGCAGCAGGATGTCCCACGGCAGGTCCAGCAGGCTCTTCCAGGCCAGAAGGGACTTGCGCTGTCCTTCGACTCTTGCGGGCAAAATGAAGAGCAAAATAGCCATGCCCACGGCGATGGTGCTGTCCTGGATGCGGCCGTCCAGCCCCAACAGCCGCGGCCAGCCCGGCACCGTCATGCTGCCCAACTTGAGGTCCGCGCGGAAAATCCATAAGAACGCGGTGAGCAGAAAGACCGCCAGCACCGACTTTTGTGCTGCGGTCAACGGGCCCAGCGCCGCGCGCTGCGCATCGAAATAAGCTTTCTGCTTGACTTCCGGCAGGTCCTGGCGGCGCAAAACAAGGTAACCGAGGTAGCCCCAGACCGCGAGAAACAGGAGTGCCGCCAGCGGCAGCGCCAGAACCATCCAGCGCACAAACGAAATCTCGGGCAAGTCGGGAAAGAATTTCTCATAGATGCCGGAGAACACCACGTTCGGCGGCGTCCCGATCAGCGTGGCGATTCCGCCGATGCTGGCGCTGTAGGCGATCCCCAACATGAGTACCGTGGCAAAGACGTTCTTGGAAGGGTCTTCGTCCGCTCCCTTTGCCGGGACCTGATGAACCACTGCGAGTGCGATGGGAAGCATCATGATGGTGGTGGCGGTGTTGCTGATCCACATGGAGAGCACCGCGGTGGAGAGCATAAACGCGAGGATCAGCCGCCGGGGATTGCTCCCCAGGAGAGCGATGGTGAGAAGCGCGAAGCGCCGGTGGAGCTGCCACTCCTGCAGCGCGATGGCGATCATGAAGCCGCCGAGAAAAAGGAAAATCAGATGGTGCGTGTAGTTGGGCGAGACCGCACCGGTTTTCATGATTCCCAGAACCGGATAGAGCACCAGGGGCAAAAGCGACGTCACCGCCAGAGGCAGGGCCTCGCTCATCCACCAGACCGCCATGAGCACGGCCACGGCGAGCATGCTCTTTTCCGGGGCCGTAAACTCCGCCGAAGTTGGCAGGACCAGGATCCCGGCAAACAAGACGATACCGAGCCAGAACCCCAAGCCCAATCTGAATTCGCTGGTTTGTGACGTCACGACGTATTCCTCCTCACTAGCCAAGGTGGAAAATCCAACCTCCCCCGCGTGCGGCATGGGAGACGTCACCTAAAGATGTCAAAACGGCGTGAGCAAATCAAGGGAAAAATGGCCTTCCCTCGGTGGCGATTTCGCTGCGAGAAACGGGGGTACAGGAAAGGAGAAGGGAATTTAGGATTCCCGGGTGTAGTGCCACAGGCAGCGGGCGAGGCGCGAATCGCCTCGCCCTTCACCCTGCCTGTATGTGTTTGGAAGGAGAGTTTACTTTCCTTCGCGCAAACCCAGAGAAGTCGTCGCCGCGACCTGCAGGGGAGTCTTGATCGCAACTTTCGACGCGAACACCGCGGCGACGGCCTTCTTGCCATCTTTCGCATACATGAATTGCGGGATGCCGTCGTGGTCGCCATCACGGGCCGCCAGGTCCTTCTCCCCGGTGTCCGATTCTTCCGCCTGCATGATGCCGCTGCGGTTGACAGCCTGCACAAAGAACTGTTTGAAGCGTTCCACTTCGTTCATATCTTTGGTCTGCAGGATGATCTCCCGCATGGCTCCCAATGTGGCGCCGAAGGTGATGGGCGTGTAGATGGATTCCGTCGCGCCCACCGAGGAACAGTACACCCCCACCCCTTGGTGCCACAGATTCTCGTTCATGAAACGATAGGCTTTGAGGGCCGCCTGGAGGTACTTTTCTTCCTTGAGTTCTTTGTACGCTTGCATCAACCCTTGAATGGCCATGCCTTGTGCGGTGAGCGTCTTCGCACCGCCCAGTGCGGTCTGCGTCTGGAAATCATATCCATCCGGGAACGACCCGTCGGGTTCCTGCAGGGTGTTTACCAGAAAATCCGCCTGGGCTTTCAGCAAGTCAGCGGCTTCCTTTTGCAGCGTTTCGTCGTAGGGCAGATGGCGATGGTAGTTAGCCAGCGCGATCATCGCCATGCCCGCATCCAGCAGCGACAGAGTCGAGCCCTGGCCGGTTTTGGGATGCCACTCCGACACCAGCGAGCCGCGTGTGGCATTCCAGTGCATTTTCTCGATGTTCTTGAGCAGCACATTCGAGAGACCGCTGGAGAGCGCGGTGGCGAATTGCTGCTCCATGATAGAGCCGTCGTAAGGCGTGTCTTCGCCGAAAACCGTGTCCCAGTTGTCCTTCACGTTCGGATCCGAAAAGTAGAAGTACTCGGTCGTGCCCCACAGCAGAGACGCCTGATCGAACAATTGGCTGGATTTATCCTTCACCGTAAACCACTCGGGCCGCGGCGGGATGTCGCCGGGTTGAATCAAACGGACGCCAAGTCGGTGAGGCAGGTAGTAGAGCTTCTCGTCCGGGTTGTAGTTAACCGGATTGATGCCGCACAGCTTCTTGCCATCATAGAAGAGCGCCGATTTCAGCAGCATCATTTTGGATACGGACATCAGGTTGAGCATGGCGCCGCGGAAGCCCTCCTCGGCATCGTTTCCCAACAACTTGCCATCATCGTGATTCTGGGTAAAGAAATACTCCATCCAGAGCGCCTGCTTCACCAGCGTCTGGCCCACGCCGCCCAGGTCGATGTTTTTGTCGATCTTGTTGGGGTTCCACCGCAACGTCAGGTACGTATCTTCGTAGTCGGCCTGACCGTTTCCGCCTTCAAAATCATCGTTGATGTCCACTTTCCTGGGCAGGGTCGGGTCGCCCGAAGCAAATTCCAACATGACGGGTGAGGCGTCTTCGAAACGACGGGGAAAGCCCGTCCGCTTCAAATACATGGGGATAAGCTGGCCCAGGAGCACTTCCCGGTTGGCGAGTTCGCGCTCTGCGCGGTCCCGGTTGTAGAAAACGAGATCCTTTTGTTGCAACGCTTTGTAGGTGAGATACGGCCCGTGCACCACGTGAAGGCCCATGCGACTGCGCGCCACGAGGTTGGTCAGGTTGTACCGGGAGTACCAGTAGGCCTCCACCGACGTCATGTTGAAGAAGTCCTTGTCGTTGACCACCGGCAGACCCGCTTCCACCGCATCTTCGAAAAAGTAGGTCCCGGAGAGCATGATCTCGCTGGCCATGAACATGGCTTCCCTGGTGATGAAACGTCGGTCGAGAATTCTCGCGTCGATGTCCTTCTTGTACTGCGCGTAGTCCCGCTGAGTGGCGTTGTAAATATTTTGCCGCCGATTCTGAAAGTCCTGAGGCTGCTGTGCCCGCAGCGTGGAGACGCCGAGGCTACCGGCCAACATCGAGACGCAGGCTATGGCAGCGATGACGTTGATTTTCTTGAACATGATCTCTTCTCCTTCTCGCTAAAATGATTCGAACCTCCTGCTGCTAGGCTCAAAACGTCGTGGTAATCCCGCCCCGCAGCATCAACTTGGGTGCCGGACCCAGGTCCGGTTTGATCACCCGGATGAGGGTGGAGAACTCAAAGCGGAGTTGCGAATACGGGTTCAAAATCACGCTTGGCGTCAGGAAGCCGACCCAGCCGCCGCTGAAGGGAGGCCGCGGGGTGTTGAACATCTTCACCTTCATCTGCCCGGTGTTCGGGTCCATCTCCATGATAGGCGGGCCGAAACCGGACGGGTCCGCGGTCATGGGGTGCATGAACGTCCCGGGATAGTGGTCTTTGCCTTTCCATTTGCCGTTGAACGCCAGCTCGAGGCTGAGCTTGTCCGTACCCACGGGCAGTACGTAGGAAGCGAAGTAGAACACCTCGTTGCCGTTCTTGATGTCGTCATCGTTGGCGCCGAGATCGTTCAGGCGTACCAGCGACCCCGCGTGGAACGCGCTACGGCTGAACTGTTTGGTGCCCATCAGAGCGAAGATCAGGCCCAGGCGACCGATGCCCGGTTGCAGCACGGTGGGCAAGCGCCCGTCATCGGAGAAGCGTTGGAACGGGCCGCCGCCGAACGCGACCACGCCGTTGGGATTCGCGGGGCTGGTCATGATCAGACGATCGTCGAACTTCTCGTCGTTGGAACCCGTGGGTAAAATGACGCCGAATACACCAGCGAAATTGAACCAGCGGTTGCCCTGGTCGAAGAATTTCTTTTTCAAAAAGACCGAGATGTCGCCGAGCCGGGTGGTCGTGCCCTCCACATACAGATTCAGCGGCGCGACCCCTGCGGGGTGAACTGCCCCGGTGGAGCGCGTCGCCCAGATGGGGACGTTGACCCGAAGCGTCATGTCGTGATCGAGTCCGTAGAAAAAGTCCAGGTCATATTTGAGGCGCTCGACGGAGTGGTTTTGGTGCACCGGGTCCACCTCGCCATGTTTGAAGAAGTCGCTGGAATTAACATCGATGGACTGCACATGCATGGCCGCGCGCCAGGTGTTGGGCGGCAGCACGTAGCCGTGTCCCACAAACGCCGGCTGGTACAGCGGCGGAATGAAGGTGAGAATCTGGTTACGTGTGCGAAAGCGCTCCATCTTCATGTAATCCTGCTTCACGCCGAAATCGAGGAACTTGTACTCCTCAGAGGTAAAATCGGGCAGGGAGGGTTTCTGGTTTTCAAACTCAGAAAACTCCTCCTCGAGCTCTTTGACTTTGTCCTTCTCCTGTGCCAGAGCGGACGGACCCGCGATGAGCCAGAAGAAGCCCAGAGAAAGAGCCACGCACAACACTGTTTGCATCCGCTTCATTTTAACACCTCCTCTCTCGAGTTAGGAGATCGCTTTGAAGGTCATCAATTCGATGGAAACTCAAAAATAACCGCGGTTTTTTTGCCGGGTGTGACGGTCACGTCCTTTTCCACCGTTCCCAGGGTTTCGTGCCAGGCTTTGATGTGGTAGGTCCCGGGGGGAAGTGATTCGAGTCGGAACAGCCCGGCCCGGTTGGTGATCGCGTAGTACGGGTTGTCGGTGACAACCACATAAGCGATCATTTGCTGATGGACGTCGCACCGGACCTTGATGAGACCGGGTTCTTCCAGCTTTACCTTTTTGGTCTTCAAGAATTTGGGCATCGCGAAGTTGTACAGCGTCTCCGTGCCCCGGTAACTGTGCACATTGTGGAGAATCGCGTCGCTGTTGACAAACGTCAACTCATTTCCCACCATGCTGACGGAAATGCGGGGCACGTAAGCCTTGTTCTTCTGGTCTATTTCGATGGGATCCTCCCGGAAGTCGCCCTGGATGCCTTCGACGGTGATGACGACGTTCTGGATGCCGCCCTTAGCCGAAACCAGCAGGTCCGGCCGTTGAATTGCCTGCTGGGTGCCCACCAATTTTGCTTTTCCGAGGATAATCCCGGTCTGGCCGAACACCACATTTGAGCTGATGAGGCTCAACAACCCAATGGTCACGATGAGAATGCCGAGCAAGTATCTCCGAGTCTGCTTCATCGCTGAACTCCTTTTTTTGTTGAAGGTTTTTTGTTTCTTACTGGTTTCATTGCCTTGTTCACAATCTCTTTCATGAGTCGCGACTATTGATTCTTTACCGCGAATCTACTTCATCTGACCTATCTTTCACAACTTCCATGCCAGAAGCAGTCATTTGGTGTAGCAGCATGGTGTAAGCTTTTTATAAACAATGTATGTTGTGGCAAGTTTCAGACTGCGACCGCCGCGCCGATGAACGTGCACTCTCCCAAAAACACGAGAGAGTCTCTCACGAATGGGAGACTCTCTGGCGTCGCCGAGTCGTTTTAAAAAAAATGAGTCGGCAGCGTGTTTTGATGCGCTGCCGACTCGAAGTTAACCTGCGCAAAAGGAGGTTCAGCGAGGTTATTTCATCAAAGTGACCATCTTCACGGCACTCTTGCCGGAAAAGGTGGCAAGGTGAATTAAGTAGTTTCCGGAACTCAGATTCGCGCCGTTCAGGGTAAAATGTTTCACGCCAGGCGTTGTGTGAATGAGAACACGTTGGAGAACCCGCTGACCTAGCACATTGTACACGGTGATGGTCACCTGTCCTGGCTTTTGTAGCCGGTAGGTTACCGTTGTCTGCGGATTGAAGGGGTTTGGGTAGGCGCCCAGCAAGGCGAGGTCTGTCTGTGAGACATCGGCATCTCCAGACTTCGGTGCCACCTGCTTAAAGGCCGCTATCTCACTGGTTTTCGGGTGGGGTGAAAAGATGGCATCGTCGTGGAACAGCGGGTCAAACTGGTAAAAAAGTTGCGCTGCGGCCCGGGGTTCCTCGATGGTCGCGGTCAGGGACTCTCCAGCATAAACGGGCGCACCGTGAGCATAGGTTTTGTCGACCCAATATCCTTGGCCAGGATCACTGGGATCCAGGAACAACGTGCCGTTTCTGGGATTGAGGTAGAGAAAAGGCTTCCATGCAGGTGTCGGGGGAATGATGTCGCCTCCGTTTGGATTGGGATTGCGCAGGAAAGGTGGAAACCAGAGCACGTCAGGTTGCCCGTCGCCATCCGTATCGATGTTACGTACGCCGTTGGGGTTGAATTGGCTCAGATCCCGCATACACGGCATGCCGAGCGGAAACTCGTCCGGGTCGCACATCTTCGCAACGCCATACCCTTCGGTGAGTTGACCGATGACAAGGCCATCGCTCCCATCGGCTTCCCGCAACGGGAACGGCGGTTCCTGTCCTTTCGCGGTGATGATAAATCCGGGTGGATTGAAACGGAAATCGCCGTGGCGGTTTGCGGCCGAGTACTGGTAGCCGAAGTACTGATTACCAAACCCACCAAAGTAGGCTTTCAACAACGCCTGGTCCGACTGGCGCGGAAAGACATCTTGCTGCTGCAGAATGTTTTGATGCGGGCGGAAACCCCAACCTGCACGCCACTGAAGCTCCGCGACCTTTGGCGCGCCGTAAGTGGGTTTGAAGTTCATAATCTCGAAACTGTGACTTCCGGCGCCGCAACAGTTAGCGATTTCGTCGTTTAGGCGTGGGCCGAAGTCCACCTGGCGATAATAATGCGTGTGATTGTCGAGGTTGATCACCTTTACTTTGAAGATATCGCCCTGGGCCCAGGCCTGAATGGAGGTGGGGCCATCCGGCCCATCGCCATACATTTCGTTGTTCATGTAGACGACCACAAAGCGGTAAGAACCGAATTCACCCTGGCGAATGCCTTCGGCGGCCAGTATATCCCAGGCCTCGGGTGGGAGTTGCAACTGATTCTTGGCGAGATCCGCCCACTCAGTCCAGGTTCCTCTTGGACCACTGTTTTCTTCGTTGAGCCACGCCCAGATGGTTGCAGGGCTTTCCCCCGCCAGTACGGCCTTGGCCACCTGGTACATCTTCTTCTCAGGCGCTGCATCTCCGATGTCATCGATAGTGAGTTGGCGATTGCGAAAAGCAAAACTCTGGCCTTCCGGTTCCAACTCCACCTGACCTGTGTGCGCGTTCACCTGTTCCCACACCGGCTGTAGGAACTGAACCCGAGGTGGGTGGACACGCCATCCCCAGGTGTAGATGCCTTTCAGCAGGCGGCTGGGGGGGAGCGAGACGGTGATTTTCATCACTTCCCCGCCGTTCATGGGTGTCCACACCGCGTCAAATCCTTTGAACGGAAACTTCACGCTGGGTGGTGTGCGGTAATCCGTCATCACAACAGTCGGGGAAAAGTCCTCGCGCACCAGCGAGT
>CAYQOI010000014.1:9417-16662 GCA_964419085.1 uncultured Cytophagia bacterium
GTGTAGTTGATTCGGATCACGTCGAAAGGATGCACCTCAATGGGGATACGCAGCAAGAACAGGTCGGAATCGATCTGCCCGTCGTAGTAGAGCAGGTTGGCGTCCGCCTCCCAGATTTTGCGCGGCTGCCCATCGATCCCGGTTTCGGTCAGGCCGGTGTCGCGCAGTTCTTTCATTTCGTATTCACCTGGGACATGGTCCGGGAGGTACCCGCCCCTGTTGAAGTTGAGCATGGCAAAGCCGTCGTAGATGCGGCCCTGAGTGTTTCCCAGCAGAATGTCCATCAACTCCTGTGCGGCCTGGCGCATCGCGGCCGTGTTGCCCTCTTGAGCGGCGTCGCTGAGATCCGCAAGCGCGGCTTCCATATCGTCGTTAGGGCTGGTTACACGCGTGATGGGATAGCCCATCATACTGGTCGCATCCCTGGCGTCCTTGCGCTCGATACTTCCCACGATGTTCTGCAACTGCCCCCCGGAGACCTGGTCGGTGTGGGGTATGCGCACATCCGTCTGGTTGATGACGGACAGGACCGGTTCGAGGATCCCCGGACTATTGGGATCCTGAGCAGAAACCGTCGTGAGCGAAAGCATGGAGAGAACACTGCTTAGGAGCAGCAAACGGAAAGCACTAAGATAACCTCTCATGATCTGTTCCTCCTCTGATGAATTTAGATGAATGAGTAGGTTGTTTTGTTTAGCCATGTCGGTTTTCAAATTGTGTTCCAACGCGAATGCGGAAAGGAAAAAATTACAGAAGGCCCGCTCAGTTATTATGACCTCGGGATGAAGGGGAGATGCTGCAGCGGCCTGTAATCGCGAAAACAGTGCCTATCCTTCCGAAAGAAGGACGTGGGGTAAACTACTGATTGTTAAAAAGGTACTGCTGCGTGAAAGAAGTGGATTAAACCTATTGCCCCGTAGCTTCAAGGGAGAGGAGCGGATGCCTGGTCCATACGATTTTTTGCAATTCTGGTTTTTTTTGTGCGATCCCTACTCACTGGAGACGGCGGTCCGGGTCTCCCAAAATCATGAGAGGTTCTCCTGTTTTTGGGAGAGTCTTACCCCTTCATGTCGAAAGGAATGGCCAACTCTTCCATCTTGCGATACAGCGAAGACTCGCTGATGCCCAACAACCTGGCCGACCGGCGTTTGTTGTTGCCGGTTTTTTGCAGAATCTTGATGATGTGGTCGCGCTCGTATTTCTTCATGGCCTTTTTCAGGTCATCTTCGATGGCGAAGTGATCGTCCTGAGAGGTGAGCGCGGTGGGGAGATTCGCAGGGGTAATGAACTCGCCCTCGCAGAAAATCATGGCGCGCTCGATGAGATTCTCCAATTCGCGAATATTCCCCTTCCAATCATAGTTCAGCAGAATCTTCATCGTCTTGTTGTCCACACCCCGGATGCGCTTGCCCAGCTTTTCGTTGTGCTGCTCGATGAAGTGGTGCACCAGAAGCGGAATGTCTTCTCGCCTTTCTCGCAACGAAGGCAGTTTGATTTCCGCCACGTTGAGACGATAGAAAAGATCTTCTCTGAAGTTACCCTTGCGCACTTCTTCTTCCAGATCGCGATTTGAGGCCGCCACGAGGCGGACATCCACTTTGATGGCTTTTTCGCTGCCCACCGGATAGATTTCTTTTTCCTGGATGGCACGCAGGAACTTTGATTGCAGGTGCAACGGAATCTCGCTGACTTCGTCCAGAAACAAGGTCCCGCGGTGTGCAGATTTGAAATAACCGTCTTTATCGCGAAGCGCACCGGTGAACGCGCCTTTCTTGTGTCCGAAGCATTCGCTTTCCAGCAATTGCTCGGAGATGGCACTACAATTGACCGCGACGAATCTGTTTCCCCGGCGCGGACTGTTAAAATGCAGGGCACGCGCGACCAGTTCTTTTCCGGTCCCGCTCTCGCCCAGGAGCAAGACATTGCTGTTGGTGGGTGCGATCTTTTTGATCAACTCGAAGACCTGTTTCATCTGCGGGCTTTCGCCGATGATGTTGCTGAAGTCGTATTTTTGTTCGACTTCCTGCCTCAGGATCTGGTTTTCAATCGCCAGTTGGCGATATTTGAGAAGGTGCCTGATCTTGAAGAGCACATCATCGAGAATTAGGGGTTTCACCAGGTAATCGGATGCCCCCTTTTTGAGCGCCTCCACCGCGGTGTCCACCGAAGCGTACGCGGTGATGATGACCACCAGGGTTTGCGGACTAAGCTCCAGCGTCTTTTGGAGTACCGTCAGGCCATCCATGCCGGGCAGCCGGAGGTCGGAGATGACGAGGTCAAAATTCTCCTCTGCAATCAATTCGACGGCCTGTTCACCGTTCTCGGCCGTCTCGGCTGTGAAGCCTTCGTCGGTCAGAATTTCCCAAAGCGTATCTCGAATGGTTTTTTCGTCGTCGACCACTAAGAGCTTTGCAGACACACCTACACCTCGGTTCTTACAGGGAGCGAAACAGTAAACTTTGCACCTTTGCCCACGGTGCTTTCGACCTCGATGGTGCCGCCGAAATTCTGGATGAGTCCGTAGCTCACCGATAACCCCAGACCGCTGCCTTTCCCCACCGGTTTGGTGGTAAAAAACGGTTCGAATATTTTCTTTTGCACGTCTTCGGGGATGCCTACGCCGGTGTCCTGGAAACAGATACAGACAGACTCGTTTTCCAGCGAGGTGGTGATGGTCAACGTGCCGCCTTGTTCCATCGCATCGAAAGCGTTGAGAATGAAATTGATGAAAACCTGTAAGATTTGGTCTTCGATCAGGGTCAACCGCGGAAGCTGATGGTCCAGATGGGTTTCTAATTTGATGTTTTTTGCGCGCTTATCGTATTTGAGAATGCCCAGCGCGGTGCGGATAAGGTCGTTGATCTGGACCGGGCGCAACTCGGATTTTGTGGGCCGCGAAAAGTCCACCAACTCCCGAACGGTTTTGGAAATGCGGCGGATGTGTTCATTCAGCAACTGTAGTTGTTGAATGATTTTTTTATCCTGGACTTTTCGTTGCAAGATCTGGACGACCGAGGAGATGGAGGTGAGGGGATTGCCGATTTCATGGGCCAGACCGGCGGCCAGCACACCCAGGCTGGCCATTTTTTCTTGATGCACCAGTTGCGCCTGGGACTCCCGCAGTTGCCGCGTTCTCTCCGCCACCTTGTGTTCCAGGTTTTCGTGCGCCTCCTGAAGTTTGTCCGCCATTTTGTTGAACGCGATTCCAAACGCTTCCATCTCGTCACCGGTTTTGATGTTCACGCGCTGGTTCAGGTCGCCATCGGCCATGCGTGCGGCGGTTTCGATGAGGTTGCTCAGATTGCCCTTGACCTTGCGATCTACGAACAACCCCAGGACCGCGCCGAGGACGATGGCGCCCAGCATGAACTGAAGCGCCCATCGCCTGCTCTGCAGGATCTTTTTTTCCATGTCCTTGGTAGAAATGCCGAGACGAACCACGCCCTTTTTTTCTCCATTTGCGAAGATGGGGATGGCCACATCCACCACGGACCCGACATCCTGGATGATTTCTGAGTCCGCGCTGAACGCTTTCAGGTTGATTTCTCCTCGAAGATATTTTTTTATCTTTTCTTCGCCGCTGCTGGCCACAACGTGCCCGGTTTCGTCCTGAATGATGACATAGGAGACATTTCTGCCATGACTGAATTTGGCCATCGGACCGGCTTGTCGCACATGCATCTGAATGGCCTGGATGTCCTTCTGCAGCAGCGGTTCGGTGACCATCTTGGCGAACAGGCGCGTACACCCCATGGAGGTGTTCATCATTTCCTCCTTGACGATTTTCTGCTCATTCAAGACCGCGGAAAACGCAAAGATGGACACGATCGCGGCATAGGTAAAACCGATACCGAGAATTGCCTTCTGACGAAGGCTCAAACCGAATTTGTGCGAGCCAACCATCGAGCTAACAACCTCTCTGTGCTACACCATTGTGCCGAAGATAAGAATTCGTTGTGGCAAATACAAAACAAAAACCGTACCAGGGGGGAGTCCGGTTTGCCTGCTTCAGTGCCCCAAACACTACAGAACCGTTCTTTTCGCTTGCGCAATTCCCACAAAATATGTAGAATTGTTCCATGCCGGACCGCTTGTTTTGCGGCGTCCGTGAGGAGCTATTCACTGGTTTGTTTGACTGCGAAGAACAGAGGTGAGGAATGAACCAATCGATGAAAGGCAGAGATTACATCTCGACTCAGGACTGGAGTGACGACGAAATCGAGTTAGCCCTTGAAACCGCGGCGGAGTTGAAGCGAAAGTTCAAAAACGGCGAACCCCACCGCTACCTGCCAGACAAAACCATTTTTCTGTTCTTTTTCGACAAATCGACCCGCACCCGAAATTCCTTCGAAGCCGGGATCACGCAGCTCGGGGGCCACGCGCACTTTATCGAAGCCTCCACCTCACAGGTAGCACACGGGGAGAGCGCCAAGGATACCGGCATCATTCTCTCTTCCTACGGACATGCCATCGCCATCCGCCACGACCTGGTGCCGGGCGAGGGCAACAGCTACATGAGGGAAGTGGCCAAATGGGCCGACAAACCGGTGATCAACATGCAGTGCGATGTCGACCATCCCTGCCAGACGCTGGCGGATCTGATGACCATCCGCGAAGTGTTCGGAGGCGAGCTGCGCGGCCGCAAGATCGCGGTGTCCTGGGCCTACGCACCGTCCTATGCCAAGCCCATGTCCGTTCCCCAGGGACTGATTATGCTGATGCCGCGCTTCGGGCTCGACGTGGTGCTGGCCCATCCGCCCGAGTACAGGCTCATGGAAGAACCCATGCGCATCGCCCGGGAGAACGCGGCTAAGGCCGGGGTCAAATTCGAGGTCGTCGATTCCATGGAGGAGGCGTTTCAGGACGCAGACATCGTCTACCCCAAGAGCTGGGGCATCGAGTCGCTGTTTCACCGGCCGGAAGAAGCGCTGGAGGTCTCCAAGAAGTACACGGATTGGATCTGCGATGAAAAGCGCATGCAGTTGACGCGCAAGGAGAGCATTTACATGCACTGCCTTCCTGCGGACCGCGGGCACGAGGTCACCGACCCGGTGATCGATGGCCCGCATTCACGCATCTACCAGGAGGCCGAGAACCGTCTGCACACCGCCAAAGCGCTCATGGCGTTGACGATGTAGGGCCGCATGTTTGACCTGCTCATCAAAAACGGAAACGTGGTCACCCCTGCCGGCACCCGGCGTATGCAGGTTGCGGTACTGGACGGCAAGATCCACGCCCTGGAGGCGGAATTGACCGGGCCGGCTCGCAAAACCATCGACGCAGCCGGCAAACTCGTTTTCCCCGGTTTCATCGACGCCCACACGCACATGGGCATCCCCATCATGAACACCTTCTCGGTGGATGACTTCGAGAGCGGCTCGGTTGCCGCCGCGTGCGGTGGGGTCACGACGATCGTGGATTTCACCGTGCAGGAGCCGGGCCAGTCGTTGCACGAGTCTGTGGCGACGAGGCTCGAAAAGGCCGGGGGCAAGTGCCATGTCGATTATGCGCTCCATGTGAATGTCACCGACCAGGCCGAAGCACGCCTGCCGGAAATCCCGCAACTCATCGAGGATGGCTTCCGGGCATTCAAGGTGTTTTCCACCTACCGGCAGGCCGGCATGATGGTCACCTGGGCGCAGTTCCGTCAGGTTCTCCAGACGGTGGACGCCCACGGCGGGTTGTTGTGTCTGCATGCGGAGGACAACGACCTGGTTGAGCAGGAGACCGCCCGGCACATCTCTTCCGGCGACCTCGCCGCGATTTTCCATCCGCGCAGCCGTACCGCGGAGGCGGAGGCCAGGGCCATCGCTCGCGCGGCGGAAATCGCTCGCGAGCTGGACGCGGCGCTTTACATCGTCCACCTCAGCAGTCGGGCCGGACTGGAGGCCGCGCTGGAGGCCCGAGCGCGAGGGAGCAAGCTCTTTCTGGAAACATGCCCGCAGTATCTGGTGCTCACCGAAGAATGCTACCTTCGCAAGGACGGCCATCTCTGGATCACCACGCCGCCGCTGCGCCGCGAGGAGGACGTCGAAGCCCTGTGGCAGGCGCTGGCGGACGGGAGCATCGATGTGGTGGCCACCGACCATTGCCCGTTCACCGTGGCGCAGAAGGATGCCGGGGGCGGGGTGTTTCACCAAACCCCAAACGGGCTGCCCGGTGTGGAAACGCTCTTCCCCTTGCTCTACACCTTCGGCGTGGCGCAGGGCCGGATTTCTCTTAGTCGGCTGGTCCAGGTGCTGGCCGGCAACCCTGCGCGCATCTTCGGGTTAAGCCCACACAAAGGCGGCATAAGCAAAGGGTTGGATGCGGACCTGGTGATCTGGGATCCGGAACAGACTGTTGAAATCAAAGCCGAGCAGCTCCACGGCAAGGCCGACTGGTCGCCCTACTCCGGCCTTACCGTTTCCGGCAGGGTGGACTACACCATTTTGCGCGGCCAGGTGTTGGTGGAAGAAGGCCGGTTCCGCGGCGAATCAGTTGTCGGGCAATTGCTGCGTGCCCAAAAAGGTGAGCAACGTTGACTTCCGTCGACCTGCTGATCTTCGATCTGGACGGCACCCTGGTGGACTCCCAGCAGGATCTCACCAACGCGGTGAACTTCGCCCGCAAGGAGTTGGGCTACCCTGAGCTGGATGTCGCGACGGTGACGCGGTACGTGGGCGATGGGGTTCACAAGCTCCTGGAGCGCTCCATTCCGGATGCCGAAGCCGTGGAGCGAGCGCTCGCGCTGTTTCGCGACCACTACAGCCGGCACGCGCTGGATTTCACCCGGCCCTACCCGGGGGTGCATGAAATGCTGCACCACTTTCGCAACAAGAAGATGGCCGTGCTCTCCAACAAACCCGCAGGCTTCACCCGTTCCATTCTCGAAGGCCTCAACCTGGCGCCTTTTTTCGAGATGATTCTGGGCGGCGATTCCGCGGATGCGCTCAAGCCGGACCCGGCGCCGGTGCTTCACATCCTGAAGCAGATGAAGGTGGATGCCGGCCGCGCGGTGATGATCGGGGATGGCCCGACCGACATCCAGGCGGCGAAAAACGCCGGCATTCTTTCCTGCGCCGTGACCTACGGACTCCGCGATCGGAAAACGCTGGCCGCCGAGGAGCCCGATTTCATCATCGACCAGGTGTCCGAGTTGTGCCGGCTGTTCGTGTAGCGGTGACAGGGCACCTTCTCCGAACGGAGCTTTGGCCGCGGTGACGTCTCCCTACTGTTTATCAAAAACCAGCTTGGTTTCGTCGT
>CAYQOI010000015.1:0-14179 GCA_964419085.1 uncultured Cytophagia bacterium
AAGATCACATTCTTGAGACCGGTTACTACCAGAAATACGCATTCGGCGCCGACGGGGGCAACGAGTTCGCGACCTACCACGTCAGCGGCCATGTGATGGACAGCGAAGGCGTCCTTCCCAAAAACGACGATCGGGAATACTCTTTCCGCATGGGCGTGCGGGCGTTCCCCAGCGAGAAGGTACAGCTCGATGTTTCCGGTGGACTGGTCCGTACCGACTTCCAGCGGATGTTTAGCGACAACGCCATCGCCAGTTTGCTGACCTCCGCAGAAGGCGGCGATCCGCCCTTCGGCGATCCCAACGCCACCCTGCAGGAAAAACTCGATGCCATGCGTGAATTCGTCCTGCCCGACCTGGACGAAAACGTGAACCGCTTCAACTTCGGCATCACCGGTACGGCCAATCCCAATCCGTACCTGTCCAGCAGGCTCACCATCGGTCTGGATTACCGCAAGAGTGAACAGCGTTACTTCCGGCCCATCGCTGCCCAAAGAGTCACAAGTACCCCGGGTGGAGGGATCGACGTCTCCAACCGCGAGTTCATCAGCGTGACCATCGATGGTGCGGCAACGGTAAAATACCCGAACAAGGGTATTCTGACATCCACCCTCACCGTTGGGGGACAGGGATTCCGTCAAGAAGATAACACCAACCGGGTGCAGGCGAGGCGATTCGGTCTGCCGGGCACCGATGATTTCGACAACGCCGCCAACCTGACCCCGCTGGAATCAAACCAGGAAGTCTTCAGCGGTGGTTTCTTTTTTAACGAGCAGGTGGGATTCAGGGACCGCGTTTTCCTGACCGCGGGCGTCCGGTTCGATGGAAACACCGCGTTCGGCGACCAGGTGAATCTGAAGACGTACCCGAAGGTCGGAATCGCGTACAATATCTCCGACGAGCCGTTCTGGGGCAGGATTCCGGTGATCGGTACCTACTTTTCCAGCATGAAACTGCGGGCGTCCTGGGGCAAGACCGGGAGTTTCCCGCAGCCGTTTACGCGGGATAAGAGTTTCTCCCAGGGTGCGTTCTTGAACCAGGTCGCGGCCGGGTTCGGCAACCCTGGCGATCCGGATCTTGGTCCTGAAACGACCCGGACCGTGGAAGTGGGTTTTGACGCCGCGCTGTTTGACGAACGTCTGGGTCTGGAGTTCACGTTTTTCGACGAGAAGACCACCGACGCGCTCTTCTCCGTCCCGAGTGATCCATCCACCGGGCTTGGCTTTCAATTGCGCAACGTCGGAACCATCGAAAATGATGGCATCGAGCTGGGAATCAACGCGCAGATCGTGGACACCAGAAACTTCCGCTTTTCGCTGCGTGGTTCTGTTTCCACGCTCAACAACGAGGTCACCAGCCTGGGTGGGGCACAGCCCTTCTCCATCGGTGGGTTTGCCTTCCTGCCTGAGCGTGTGGAAGAAGGTCACCCCGTGGGTGTGTTCAGAACCAACGTGCCACAGCCGGATGGTACCTTCAAAGCGAATCAGTTTATCCACGACCCCATCGCGGATACCTATTACAGCATCAGTGCGAATTTCACCATCATGCGCAATTTGAACATCTCCATCCTGGGTGATGGTCAGAGTGGCGGAGACATCCTGAACACCGGTTCGGTGATCCGATTCTTCAACGGCCTCGAACCTCAGGCCTCGAAAGTTCCGCCTGGCTTCTCCTTTTTCACCGCTTCGGATGTGTTTATCGAAGACGCGTCGTTCTTCAAGATCAGAGAGATCACCGCGTCCTATACCGTGCCGAGACGCTACTTCGGAACCAGCTTCGTGATCACTGCGAGTATACGGAACGCGTTGATCTTTGCCGACAACGACGACATCGATCCTGAGCTCAACGGCGTGCGTTCGGGCCGCGACGTAGATGTCGGTGGCATCAACTTTTTCACGCTGTCGCCGCCGCGCATGTGGCGCATCGGGATTCAACTCAATCGCTAAGTTGAGTATTGGGTAAATTGATCTTCGCATCTGAATCTAATGAATCGAGGAGTAAATCATGACACCAACCCATAAATTCATGAATCGTCTGACGACGAGTGTGCTGTGCATCCTTTTGGCAGCCTTCGTCATGTCTGCGTGCGATTTTCTCGACCCCACCGATGTGCGCAACCCGCAGACGACCGAATCGAGTCTGCGTGAGGGCGGTACCGGGGCAACCGTGCCGTTTCTCGTCGGCGTGCAGGAGGCGTTTTCCAGCGCGGTCGAGGACATCGCCTACTTTACCGACGTGGTCTCAGACAATTACGACAATGTGGCCACATTCATCTCACCGCAAGCAGACCTGCCCAGGAGCATGGTGCCGCAAGACCTGACCCTTAACGGCGGGGGCGGCCCGTACTTCGAGGTGCAAGAACTGCGTGCGCTGGCGGATTTTACCCTGACCGGCGTGATTCCCAATGACGCAGAAGCCACTCCGGTGCAGCTTGCCGAGGTCACCTTCTTCCGCGGCATGGCTAATCTCATCTCCGCGGAAAATTTCGGCGGCGTGCCCATCGTTGAAGATGGCCCGGTCGTTCCGCCCAGCCAGTTGCTGCAGCTCGCGGTGGACGACTTCAAATCCGCGCTCAGCACCAGCCAGCATGAAGGCTTCGCCACGCGGATCCATATCGTGCTGGCGCGGGCCTACCGCGACATGGGCGATGTCGCGATGGCTGAAGCCGAGGCCAATGCCGCGTTGGCATCCGGTCCCGCTGACTTTCTCTTCAATGCGGAATACGATGCCGAGAACAACACAAACACCGCCTACGTGTTTGCGGTCGCCCGGAATCTCAACGACGTGCAGCCGTTACCGCGTCTCGACTACCTCGACCCCAAATACACGGTGGAAGATGCTCCCATTCCGGTGGCGAAAATGGAGGAGGCGCATCTGATTCTGGCCGAAGTGGAACTCTCCAAAGGCAACGCTGCCGCGGCTGCCGGACATCTCGCGGACGCGATCGCGCTGGCGAAAACCCGGCCCGTGGTCCCGTTTCTCGATCCGGATCCCCGGCCTGACAACACCACGGGCAGTACCCGGCCGCAAAGCGGGACGGTGCAGGCTTCGCCGAGCGCTCCAGCCATCGCCGGTTTGATTCTGCCCAGGGGCGGTAACCTGGTTCAAGTGCCCAGTGTCTCCGGAACGAGCCTGGATGAGGCGACGGTCCGCGGTCTGACGGACCCGGTTCAACTGTTCTATGACCTCTATCTGGCCAGGCAAGAAATCTTCTTCTTCGAGGGTAGAAGAATGAACGACCTGGGCATTCGCCTCCCGATGATGGAACGCGAAATCGAGACCAACGATACGATCAACGCCGGCGACCCCGGCACGGTCGTCATCGTTCCGGATTTTATTCCTCCGGGTGACGAACTCGATGCGTTCACCTTTGATGGCGCCAACACCGTCATCAAATTCGACATGAACCAGGTCCTCACTGACAACCGCTTTTCACCATTTAACATGCCGTTCTAAGCTTAAAGAAAAGCAGGTTGCGCGTGCCCACAGAGTCTCAGATTCTGTGGGCACGTTTTTTTTGAGCGAGGATTAAAACTAATCTGCGATTTGTAAGTATAAAAACAGAGAACACATCTGAGTGTCGACCGGAAACCTTACCGCTGGAGAATCCTTCGTAAAATGAAGTTGGGCACCAATCCGTTTTCCTTTCCCTGTGCCTGGGCCGGGCTGTGTCTGCTGCTGACGGTTCACCTGCCGGGCCCGGGTCACGCCGGGCAGTACACTTCCCGTCACGATTCGGCCGCCGCGCTTTTCTCGCAGGCGGTCGCGCTGGAACGACAGCAGCAGGTGGAGACGGCGGAACAAAAGCTGGTGCAAGTGCTGCAACTGGACCCCCGTTTTCGGGACGAACGACGGGGCTCCGCCTGGCTGGTGTTGGGCGAGATGCTCGAATCCGAAAACAAGGACCTGGCGCTGCGCACCTATCTAAAAGGTCTGGACGTGTTCGAACAGGACAGCGTGGTGGACATCCGCCTGAACCTGGCTTTCGTGCGGTTAGCGGTGCAACTGGAGAAGAAGTCCGCCTACGAGCGGGCGACGCAGAGTTTCTACGACATTCTAGACCACGCGACCATCGGTGAAAATGCTCAGTTGTTGACGCGATTGTTCGCGCAGTGTGAGTTCTTGCTCCCGGAAGCACTCAAGAAGGCTTTCGAGCATTCCATGAAGGAAGGGGACGCGACCTGCCGGCCCGGTCGGTTGCTGCGGAGATTTTGGCGCAGCAAAGATCCCACGCCGGCCACCCTGGTCAATGAGCGGTTGATGGAACACCTGCAGCGCGTCGAGTATGCAGAAGAGTACTTCTATGCAGCCATTCCGCGCCGGTTCGATGACCGGGGCATGCTCTATGTCAAACTCGGTCGTCCCAGCGGCAAGGCCTCGGCGGGATTGAGCGGACGCGACCTGGCGCGCAACTACAGCTTCCGGCCACACGAGGTCTGGTTTTACGAGTTTATCGACCCAAACGTCTATTTCCCGTTTGTGGATTTCCAGGACAAGCGGCGCTACGTTTTGGTGGATGGCATCGAAGAGGCGCTGCCGCGCGCCTCTGCCAGCAACAAGTGGCGCGCGGTGGTGCCCCGGGGACGCGTGCTCCCGGATAGCCTGGCGCTGGGCATCAGTCCGCTCCTGGACAGCGAAACACCGGACCTGGATACCCGGCTCTATTTCTACAAACAGTTGGCGACCACCTCCCGTCACTTTTACGACAGGGTGCAGGAGTTGGAAAGCATCCTCACGCACAAAGAAGTGGAGTTTTCGCCCTTTCCCACTTCCTACTACAACCACCTGGCGGTGACCACCATGACATCCCGCGACCTGCAAGAAGAGACCTACCGCGAGCAGAATACGCCGCAGGAGGCCAGCGATACTTTTGCCGCGGTAGAGAACCTCCCGGTGGCCTTTCGCACCGCCCGCTTTCTGGAGCCTGGCGGGGAAACCCGCTTCGAGTTGTACCTGGGGATGCGCAAAAGAGATCTGGTGGCGGATCGGAGCCAACTGGGGGCAGACCTCCTGGTTAAGCTGACGGCTACCACCGAAAACACCGAGCTCATGCCACAACCTAATCCTGACCAGGTGGTGATCTTCACTAACGTCGAAGATGACCGGTCCACAGATGTGTTCGCCGAAACCCTCACGCTGCACACGGCGGTGGACAGCTTTTATGTGAGTGGACAAGCCGAGAGCTGGCTGGCGCACACCGAATCGGGACAGCGTGTGGCATCCAACGAGAATCCGGGGAATGTGCGTACGGTCTTGCAGTTTCATTCAGACAAGCTGCTTCGCATGGTCGCGTTCCGGACGGGTTTACAGCATTCCCTGGCCTCGGAAGGGTCGAAACTGCTGCTCAGCGACCTGGTTCTCTCCAAGAAGATTTCGGCCACGGGTCCGGATTCCACGAGGAGGGAGAACCTTCGTATTGAGCCCTACCCATTTGAGCAAGTCGACCCCGGGAGGCCTATTTTTGTGTATTTTGAAATCTACGGACTCAGCGTGCCTACGAACGAGCCCGCGAGGTACCGCGTGGCCTATGAAGCCCGGGAAATTAAATCCAAGCGCAGTCTATGGTCGAAGGTGAAGTCGGTGTTCGGAAGCCGTGAGGGCAGTCAGGTTGAGGTGGAATCGGACTTCGAAACGCTTAAATCGGAGCAGAAGGAGTGGGTGAGCCTGGACCTGGGCGCGCTGCCAAAAGGCCCGATCCGGCTTACGGTTCGCGTGACCGATCTGAACACCGGCGCGACGGCGGAGCGCTCCATCGACTTTCGGCTGATCTGAGGTGCCTGGCGGGCGGACGGTTTTCACAAGATCATTCCTAATTCTTTTTTTCTTTGAGGAGGTGTCAGATGCGCAAACAGCTATTTGTCTCTTTTCTGGCAGTCATCTTTTTGGGGTGTGGAACTTCGAATACCACCACGCATCGGAGCTCGCGATACGTGATCACGGTCGACGACATCGCCGGAACTTCCGCCACCAACGGGTTGGAACTTATTCAGCAACTCCGGCCCGAGTGGCTGCTGCAGAGCGAACGCCGCGGAGTGAAATCCATCAGTGTGGAAAACGCCACCGAACCGGTGGTCTATGTGAACGAGTCAAGATACGGGGACGTGGCTTCGCTGCGGACGCTCAGCATCAACAACATCAGGGAAATCAAGTACATGAAGGCCAGGGAAGCGACCACGCGCTTCGGCACGGGGCACACCGGCGGCGCGATTCTGGTGAAGTTACGGTAGGCCTCGACTGCACAAATGAACATGGGTCCGGGGTGGTTCCGCGTCGCCACCCTTGACCCGACACATCGCGGCGCGGCGCTCACCTGAAAGGTACCGGGGTAAGATAAAGATTTCTTAAATCCTCTCCCCCCTTGTCAACCTCTCCCCGCTTTTTCCGATAATAAGAACTGACTGTAAGTGGAAATGGCGGTCACCGGAAGAACCGCCCACAAGACAACTTTCACCTGAAGGAACAAGCCATGAAAGCGGTAGGGCTTTTGTCAAGGGAATTGCCTGGACGGGCAAGGCTGTCGATTCTCACCATCGTGCTCCTCATTCCGTGTACCTTATTTTGTCGCACTAGTGAGACGGACCGCGCGCTGGGCTTCGACTACTTGACGTTCAAGGGGGAGAAAACGGGCAGGACACTGGTGGAGATGTATTTCCAGGTCCCGGTTTATGATCTGCAATTCGTCAAAGATGAGGTCGGATTTGTGGCGCGCTACAAGATCGACCTTCATTTCGAGAACGCCGACTCCAAAGAAGCTCATTCTCTCACCTACCGCGACGAGGTTAAGATCCAAACCTTGGGTGAGAAGAACGACCTCGGGGCCCACCTCATCCGAATTCCGCTGGCTTTGCCTCCCGGTCTCTACCACGCGGTGGTAAAGTTCGTGGACCTCGAAACCGACCGGGAAACCATACTGGAACAGACGTTTGTGGCTTCAGACTACGGCGGCACAGAGTTGAAAATCAGCGACCTGGAGCTGGCAGCCTCCATCGTCCCCACAAATGATCGCTCCGGCATGGTCAAAAAACATCTCAGAATCGTTCCAGACCTGGCGAAGACGCTGACCTCCTCGCGCGACACGCTCTACATTTACTGCGAACTCTACAACCTGGAACCCACACACGCGGCGGAAGCGAACCTGTTTCACGCGCGCTTCACGGTTTACAGCCGCTCGGGTCAGGAGATGAAGACGCTGGAGTTCGACTACGACAAGCCTGGCGACACCTGCACCCTGACCGTGGGCATTCCGCTGGCAGAATTACGCTCAGGGGAATATATCCTGGAGTGCGAGGTCAAGGATTTGGATGCAGACCGCACTTCGCTCAGGCGCACATCCTTCCGCGTTCGCAGGAACGCGAACTGGCTCACAGATGTCGAATTCTCCAAGCTCATCAAGAAGTTGAGTTTCGTCGCCACCCCGAAGGAACTCCAGAAGCTGCGCTCTCTACCGGTGGGCAACCGGGCCCAGGCTTTGACCGAATTCTGGGCCAAACGGGACCCCTTCCCGGATACGCGCCAAAACGAGCTGCGCAACACCTTTCTCAGCCGAATCGACTACGCGAATCATAAGTTTGTCAACAGCCACGGAGAAGGGTGGGAATCGGATCAGGGCCAGATCTACGTGCGCTACGGCGAACCCACCTACATCGATCGCTACAAGACCGACCTGGGATTAAAGACCGTGGAGGTGTGGGAGTACGACAAGCTGGATCGCAAATTCTATTTCCTGGACGAACATGGCTTCGGCGAGTTTCGGCTGCTCAACCCGATGGATAGCCAGGACTTCAAATTCAGCTTCTGATTACCGTGGCCGGTATTCCAGAGGCAGCAACTCCGCCACGCGCTCCCAGGCCCAGTAGCCGTAGGTGGTCACGGCCATCGGATCGTACAGGTGGCCCGAGGTGTCGATGGTCACGCTGCGCCGGTTGAGCTTGAGCCAGGAGGTCTGTTTTCCCGGTCGCGCCGAAGCGAGCAGGTCCTGGCGTGTCTTGTTAACCAGGGCGGGATTCTGGCGGTCGCGCCAGTAGATGAACGCCTTGGATTCCTTTTCCCGTTCGTACGTGATCTGCAGATAGCCTGAAAAACGAAGCTGTCTTTCATACTCCATTCGTCCTGGAGAGATGAGCGTACTCGGCTCAACCTCCTGCAGCTCCAGGCTTTCCGCGTCGCTGAGGAGGTCAGGGGTGTGCATGATTTTAAACCCGGCTCGGCTCATGTCCCCGCCTCCAGTGGCCAGAATCTTCAGGAAATGCCGCATCGAGCCGTTGTAGGTCCTCCGGCGGTTGCGGCGCCACCGGTTGCGTTCCTTGTCATTTTTCGGTTCTAATTCGTCAAACCTGGTTTTCCCCAGAAACACGACTTTCTGCCCCTGCGCCACGAACTTCTCCAGCAGGAAGTTGACGCGATAGCCCAGCGCCCGATTTTCGATCTCCAGCATGTGTTCGGCGTTTGCAAAAAACAGGACGCGCACATCGTCATGATAAAAATCGAGCACCTCGGGATTGACGAGCTTGCATTTCTGTGCGTTGTGCGAGTCGCCCAGGAACAGCTTTTTGAACACGTCCAGATCTTTTTGCCAGCCCGTCGGCTTGCTCGCCGAAATCTCGATTTCGGGTGCCAGGTAGACCTTCGGCTTGAGCCGAAAATCGTAGATGTAAGCCACGGGTTGGAGAATCTGGAGCTGCAGTTCCTGCGGTTCGTAGCCGGCCATCGCCACCACGAGATCGTGGTCTCCAGGTGCAACCTCTTTGATGAGGTAGAATCCCGCACTGTCCGTGGCCGAACCAAGAAACGTGCCTGCGATGAAGACATTCACGTCCTCGATGGGGTCGCCGGTGACGCCGTCGAAGACGTGCCCCGAAATTGTGGCGTTTGAGGCTTGCTGCGCCAGCACAGAAAGGCCGCGGGCCGGCGCCAGGAAGAGAAAGCACAGGAGTAACGGGCTAAAACGAAACGCTTTTTTCCCGTACGTGAGAATGTCATCAGTGGAATCCATGGGCAGAAATAGAAACCTTTTTCAAAATGTTATACTAAATCAGAACACGCAGGGCGAGGCGACGTCCAGTTCGATGCCACTTTCTAATACATCAAGAATCGCCGATTTAATCCCTGAACTGAAACTCGATCCTCTGTTACATCGCGTTGCCCTTGACTTTTACCATCGAATCCTCGTAGATTAGGGCAGGAGGTAGCACATGTTTTCCTGGAGCCGGTTGTTGCGTATCCTTCCAGTCGCTGCGCTCATCACGATTTTTTTGCACCGTGGCGTCTCTGCACAAGAAGCGCGAACGGATGAGCTGTTTCAGCACGCATTGACCCTCGCCCAGCAGGGCAGCGCGGCAGAAGCCGAGAAACTTCTGCAGCGTCTCGTTGACGAGGCTCCTTTCTTTGTGAGCCAGGTCAGCGGCAGCGTCTGGTACCAGCTTGCGCAGGTGCAGCTTGCCCAGCACCGTCGTGAAGATGCCCTGGCCACCTTGCGTGTGGGGCTGGATACGTTGCAGACCGTGCAGCAGTTCGATCCCTTTCTGGGAGACGCGTACGTCCGGCTGGCCATTCAGCTGAAGCGCGAGGATTCCGACGCGCGCATCACGGAAACGTTCTACCACGTGTTGCACGACGCGGATGCCGCGCTCCACGCCGAGATCCTGAATCGGCTTTACCAGCAAAGCGCCTTTTTCTACCCGGAGGACCAAAGGACGCAAATCGAACAGGCGCTGGAGAACAAGGTGCCAGATACGCATCCGGGCGAAATCATGCAGCAGTACTGGCGCAATCAGGATCCCACACCCACCAGCCTCACCAATGAACGCTTGCTGGAACATCTGCGCCGGGTGGAACACGCCACCGAATGGTACCCCAACTCTTCCCCGCGCGGTTTCGATGACCGGGGCATGATCTATGTCCGCTTGGGCAAGCCGAGAGGTACCGCCTCCGCCGGTCTCAACAGCATCGACCTGCGACGCAGTTACGCTTACCGACCAAACGAAGTTTGGTTCTACGAGCATCTGGTCGCGAAGCTTTACTTCGCTTTTGTGGATTTTGGCGACAAACGCCGTTTCGTATTGGTGGATGGGGTCGACCAGGCCATCGCGGGCAACCGGATAAGTAACAGGTGGCGAGAAATCTTCAACGGCGAGACTCCGGCGCTGGACAGCCGGATCGCGTTTTACAATAAGCTCGCGCCTTCGTCGCCCATTTTCGCTAATCGAGTGCTGGAACTCGAAGCGCTTAAACGAGAATCCGTGCCCAGGTACGCCAACCGCAGGGCCGTCATCGACATGTCTTACCGGGATCGTCTGGATGCGCAATACCGCGAGCAGGTGGCACCCGAAGTCGTCGTGGATGTCCTCTCCGACGTGGAAGTGCTTCCCCTGCAAGTGCGCACCGCGCGTTTCCTCGACGGAAACGGCGCCACGCGCGTGGAAGTCTATTTCGGCATCCGGGCCAGCGACTTACAGACACGCAAGAAACGCTATCTCGATTCGGTGCTGGTGAAAATGGCCGCCACCGTGGAAGATGAGCAGCTCTGGCCGACCAGCACAAAGGAGCAGGCGTTTATGGAGCCGATCAGTCGTGTGACCAGGTCCCGCGTGGGAGGGGAGGGGACCATCGACGAGTTTCTGTTGCGGCAGCTCACCCTCACCACCAGGCTGGACACGTTTTACGTAAGCGGGCAGGTTGAAGCCTGGCCCCCGAGCGTCTTATTCGCTGACATGCTTCCCGGGGGTGCGCAAACGTCCCCGGAAAACATGCTCAAGCTGGGTTCCTTTCGTTCCGAACGCCAGCAGGCGCTGCGTTCGGAGTCTTCCCCGTTGCTTATCAGCGACCTCCAGTTGTCCCGGCGGATCGTCCCCGGCGTTTCCCACCCTTCACCCAACAAGGGCGATCTGTTCGTCGAACCCTATCCCTTTAAGCGAGTGAATCGCAACGAACCGCTCTTCCTTTTCTTCGAAATCTACGGGTTGACCGTGCCGGAGGACGATTTCGCACAGTACAAAATCGCGTATCGCGCCGAACGTTTTGATCCCGACCAGAACCTGTGGAGCAAGCTCAAGTCGGTATTCGGGGGCGCCAGGGGCGTTGTGGAATTGGAATCCGACTACGAAACCGATGTGCCTAACACCCAGGAATGGATAGGGCTCAACCTGAAGGCGATTCCCCCGGGCCAGGTGAGGCTGACGGTCACGGTAACCGATGAGACCACCGATGTCCAGGTCTCACGATCCACGACCCTCGAACTCTATTGAACGCTTCTGTCAGGCCGAGAGCCTTTTGCGTGGCCTGGGCCACACCTCCAGAGAGCGGAGCCGGTAACATTTGTGTGCCCAATCCCGTGCACATCCTTGCGCACTGAATGGGTAGACTAAGTTTTTATTAGATAAATAGTTAAGAGACCACCGAAAATCTTTTCTCCGCTCCCGGGCGCCCTCTGCAACAGATGGCGGGATGTCGTTGTGCAATCGGGCGTTAAAGACGATGCAAGAATTTGCACCGTTGCCTGAAGCCAAATCCGAAGCGTCGCCCTATTTCTATTTGAATTAATCTTCCGATCTTTTCGATGGCATGGAGATTGCTGATTGACATGCCACTGTTTGACCGGATGCAGGATCGCTGTTTTGAGAAGTGTCTGGTCCGGTGGAGCTAGTGGGCAAAAAAATGCTCGTGAGAGCGGCAACTCTGCACGAGCATGGGGTCAAAAGGCTGAGGATAGCCTCAACGTAAACCTCACGCGAATATAAGGCTGTCCTCCCTAAAAGTCAAGACAATTCCGTTCTTGACATCCCGTGTCCCCATTCTTGTGTCCATTTTTGGTGCCGCTGTCCAAAAAGTCGGGCTTTTCTGTCATTCCTGCGAAGGCAGGAATCTCTAACATGCTGATTTTAATAGACTCCTGCATTCGCAGGAGTGACAAATCGATGCTCTTTTCCGACTTTTTGGACAGCGGCAAGTCTTCCACCGGCAGGGTTCCCTGAGAAACGGTGTTGCCTGGTGTACCAAGCGCGCCAGTGCGTCCATGCGCAAACCACGAGATACGTTCAGAAAGTGCGAAGGAGGTGAGACTCAGGCATGATGCGGTGATGCATCGAGAACTCTTGGCTTTTGGGTCCCGAATGGCCCGAAAAACACTCAATTTTACTCACGGAGGTATGGACCGATGCGTTTTATCAATCTAAATTCTCGAATCACGGGGACGTTGCTCTCGGCAGCGCTCCTCGTCGCTGGCGTTCTCAGCCTCACGGTGCCGGCGCCAGCACAGATAAGGAGCCAGATCACCGGCACCATCATCGATGCGCGAACCGGGGAGCCGCTTCCCGGCGCAAACGTTTTCCTGGAAAATACCAACAAAGGCGCGGCCAGCGACAGCGATGGACGTTACACCATCACACGGGTGCCACCGGGCAACTACACCCTGATCGCTTCCTTTGTGGGCTACCATTCTCAGAAAAGGGATATCGCAGTGGTGGCCAACGAGGTAACAACAGCCAACTTTTCCCTCAAGGTGAGCGCGCTGGAAATGGACGAAATCGTGGTTACCGGTACGGGCAATGAGCTCAAGAAGAAAGAGTTGGCCACATCTGTGGAGACGCTTCAGATCGGGGAACTGGAAGCCGCACCGGTGCAATCCATCGATCATTTGCTCCAGGGTCGAATCGCGGGGGGCTCGGTGAACATCAACTCCGGCATGCCGGGTACGGGCAGCCGCATCCGGTTGCGGGGCATCACCAGCGCAAACGCCAGTCAGACCCCGGTTATCTACATCGACGGCGTGCGGGTGGACAACAACGATAGCTTTCGCCTGGAGCAGGGTTCCGGCGGTCTCACCAGCAGCGCGCTCAACGACATCCTCGTCAGCGACATCGAACGCATCGAGATCACCAAAGGCGGTGCCGCCTCAACCCTGTACGGGTCGGAGGCCGCTTCCGGTGTCATCCAGATTTTCACCAAAAAGGGCAAAGCCGGCGCGCCGCGCTACAGCTTCAGGGTGGAACAGGGGTTTAACGACCCGGAAGAGAAGTTCATCGTGGAAGATTTTACC
This sequence comes from uncultured Cytophagia bacterium, assembly GCA_964419085.1. Lineage (GTDB taxonomy): Bacteria > Zhuqueibacterota > Zhuqueibacteria > Oceanimicrobiales > Oceanimicrobiaceae > CAYQOI01. The sequence goes on from CAYQOI010000015.1 coordinate 13,031, forward strand.
AAAGATGCCCTGCTGCGCACAGGTTTTTATCAAAAGTACTCGGGCAGCGTGGACGGCGGCACAGAGTTTATGACCTACCACGTCAGCGGTCATGCCCTGGACCAGGCGGGCGTTTTGCCCAAGAACGACGACACCGAGTTCTCCTTCCGGGGCGGATTGCGCGCGTTTCCGACCGAGAAGGTGCAGATCGATGTTTCGGCCGGGCTGGTGCGGCAAGATTTTGAACGCATGTTCAACGACAACGCGATCGCGGATGTGCTGGGAACCATCGAATCCCACGACCCGCAGTTCTTCGGACCGAACGTGACCGACGCGGACAGGCGAGCAAAGTTGAAGGAATTCCTGCTGCCGCAACTGACCTGGAACGTCAACCGTTTCAACTTCGGCACCACCACAACCTGGGATCCTTCGCAGTATTGGTCCACGAGATTGACCCTGGGTCTCGATTTCCGCAAGACCGAGCAGCGGCAGTTCTTACCCATCGCGTCGCAAGTGGTGACCAGCACACCCGGAGGGGGCCTGTTCCGGTCCGACCGGGAATTCCTCACCGTGACCATCGACTATGCTGGCACGCTTAAGTACCCCAGCAAAGGGTTCATCACCTCCGCGTTCACGTTTGGTGCGCAAGGCTTTCGGGAAGAGGATCGGGAAACGTCGGTGTCCGCAACGCAATTCGGCCTGCCGGGAACGGACGATTTTGACAATGCCGCGAACCTCGCGCCCCTGGAGTCCAACCAGGAGGTCTTCAGCGGCGGCTTTTACTTCAACGACCAACTGGGCATCAAGGACCGGCTGTTTATCAACGGCGGCGTCCGCTTTGACGGCAACACAGCTTTTGGCGACCAGGTGGACCTGGAAGCCTTCCCCAAGGTGGGCGTGGCTTACAACATTTCAGACGAAGCGTTCTGGCGCAACCTGCCGTGGGGCGAAGTCCTGCACCAGCTCAAACTGCGTTTTTCCTGGGGCAAGACCGGCAGTTTTCCCAATCCTTTCACCAAAGACAAATCGTTCACGCAGGGCGCCTTCTTGCAAGGCGTGGCGGCCAATTTCGGCAATCCCGGCGACCCCGACCTGGGACCGGAAAAGACCCGCACCACGGAGTTCGGCTTCGACGCCGCGCTGCTGAATGACCGCGTCGGGGTCGAGTTC